>NZ_MPQG01000013.1:0-78117 GCF_002020255.1 Solemya velum gill symbiont
CGTCTGCGTCCATGCTGAAGTTGAAGCTTCCACGACCTTTGCCACGACCACGGCCACGACCTTCACCACGTCCGTCTCCGTAACCGTAGCTGTCGTTGTTCCAACGGCTGTCGTTGTATGAGTTGTTATCGTCACCGAAGAAAGGCATGTCCCAATCAGCGATAGCAGCAGATGAACCCATGATGGCAGCGATCGCTGCAGCAGTAATAATCTTTTTCATTTGAATCTCCAAAAATATTTAAAAAGTATTAAAGTTTTAAAATCTGTTTGATCCGGGCTTATTTTCATTGTTATTTCTAATCAGACCGATCGTTATTATTAATTCAAGTGGTTGGCTTTCGTTTTCAGCCACCATGGTACATATAATGAGAAGACTCCCCGCCCGTAGGTGAGGAGTTTACCTACAATAAAGCCCGGCAATGCCGGGCTTTATTGGGTGTCAAAAAACTGATCAGGATTATTGCAGGCTATTACGCAGTGGCGTTGAAACCCCTTGCACATTACATTCTCCGGCAAGATAACCGGCAACGCGTTTGTCCGCACAGGCATCACAGCCGTTGGATGCTGTCTTCCATTTACCGCTTTCCGGCATCCATGCACAGACGGGATCGTACTGCATGGTACACATCTGTGGGCGTGGCTCTTTACATTGTGTCAATTCCTGCGGTACCTGCTGGACACTATCGCTATCTGCGGCCTGGCAGCCACCGAGAAGTACTAACAGTAGAATTGGCAGGAGTCGCAGCATCACTCGCTCTCTTCAATCCATGACATCTGGATTGCCTCAAGAATTTTCTCACCGCAACGCTCGGGGTCATCATCAAAATCGGGCAGTTCCATGACCCAGTTACGCAGGTCAACAAAATTCACGGTTTTCGGATCGACATCAGGATAAGTCTCATCCAGTTCAATAGCGATATCGAGTACATCTGTCCATTGCAGTGACATCGTTCAGTTCCTCTTAATGATTTTCAGAAACCATGTTGATGGTGTACTTGGGAATCTCCACGACCAGGTCCTCATCACCGACAACCGCCTGGCAACTGAGACGTGACTCAGGCTCCAGACCCCATGCCTTGTCGAGCAGGTCATCCTCAATCTCGTCAGACTCTTCCATCGAATCAAATCCCTCTCGTACGATGACGTGGCATGTGGTACATGCGCACGACTTCTCACAAGCGTGCTCGATCTCAATCCCATTGGCAAGAGCCGCATCACATACGGTCGTACCGGGCTCAGCCTCGATGACCGCCCCATCAGGGCAAATTTCGTGATGTGGAAGAATAATTATCTGTGTCATTTTGAGTCATCCTCGCTGGACTCGAATTCGCTAACCGTATGACCCGCCATCGCTTCGCGAATTCCGGCATTCATACGACGTTCAACATAGAACTCACAACCGGATTCCAGCTGCTTGATTGCATTTTCTATTGCATCGACATCATCCAGTTTTGCAGACTCGATGACGCTGTTCAGATGCGCATCGATCCCTGCCCTCTCTTCTGCCGAGAGCAACTGGTCACCATCAACTGTCAGCGCTGCCTGCAGTGCCTCAATGACTCGATACGCCTCTACCTGTTGTTCGCGCAGGCGACGTAGGTCCCGATCCTCTTCAGCATGTGCAACTGATGCACGCAGCATGTCGGCTATCTCGTTATCCGAGAGGCCGTATGAAGGTTTGATATCGACGCTGGCTTTTGTTCCGCTGGTCTCTTCCATCGCCTCGACACTGAGCAAACCGTCAGCATCGACATTGAAAGTGACACGAATACGTGCGGCGCCAGCCACCATCGGTGGAATGTCGCGCAACTCAAAGCGCGCCAGTGACCGACAGTCATCAACCATCTCGCGCTCACCCTGTACAACGTGAATCGCCATTGCTGTCTGGCCATCCTTGAATGTCGTGAACTCCTGCGCACGTGCGACCGGAATCGTGGTATTGCGCGGAATCACCTTCTCCACCAGTCCGCCCATGGTCTCGAGACCGAGCGAGAGCGAATTCACGTCGAGAAGCAGCATTTCACCATCCGGATTGTTACCCGCAAGCTGATTCGCCTGTTGGGCGGCGCCGATTGCAACGACTGAATCAGGATCAATACTGACCAACGGTTCGCGTGCAAAGAAATCACAGACCTTTTCACGTACACGAGGCACGCGGGTCGAGCCGCCAACCATGACGACATCTTCAATTTCATCAATATCGACTGCAGCATCCCGCAGTGTGCGGCGGCAGGCTGTAATGGTTTTGCGTATCAGTGGGTCGATCAGGGTATTGAGTGTTTCAACATCAAGTTCACCCTGCCAGTTCGAATCGTCTGCCAGTTGCATCACGACCGTTGTCGAATCAGCCTCTGTCAGTGCTTCTTTGGCATGGCGTGCCGCGTGCATCAGGCGGCGCTGAATCATTGGATCTGCATCATTGCTGATCCCGGCCTGCTGCATGATCCAGCCGGCAATGGCATGGTCAAAATCATCCCCCCCGAGTGCGGAATCACCGCCTGTCGCCATCACCTCAAAAACACCGCGAGTGAGTCGCAGGACGGAAATATCAAAAGTACCACCGCCCAGATCAAAAATGGCATGGATGCCATCAGCACCCTCGTCAAGCCCGTAGGCTATGGCTGCCGCGGTCGGCTCATTGAGCAGACGATAGACATGCAGGCCTGCAAGTTTTGCTGCATCCTTGGTGGCTTGGCGCTGGGCATCATCAAAATAGGCGGGAACTGTAATCACAACACCGGATAGCTCTCCTCCGAGTGAATCCTCGGCACGCCGGTTAAGACACTTGAGAATCTCTGCAGATACCTCGACCGGACTGACGTCACCGGCACGGGTTTTGATTCGAGGCACTGATGCTTCACTGTCAGCGAACTGCCATGGCAGTTGCTCACCCAGGCTCATGACATCGGCAATCCCACGTCCCATAAGACGCTTGATTGAGGAAATAGTATTGAGAGGATCAGTAGTAGCACGTTCTCGAGCCTGCTGGCCCACGAGGATGCCCTCCTCACTGTAACTGACGACAGACGGCAGCAGATGGTGGCCATCATGGTCCGGCAAAGTTTCTGACGTACCACTGCGCACTGTAGCTACCAGTGAGTTGGTGGTACCAAGATCGATGCCGGCAGCCAGCCTGTGTTCATGTGGTGCCTGCGCCTCGCCCGGCTCGGCAATCTGCAGCAACGCCATTATCCAAACTCCTCTTCAAGTTGCGCCTCGACAGCCTGTGCCTCGGCAAACAGCTTGTTGAGAAATTGCATTTTCCGCACTGTTTCGCGGGCATCTTCGAGATTTTCTTTTGACGGTGTTTCGAAATCGACCGTGATCCTGCTGACCAGGGCCTTGATCATACCGCTCACTCTGTCCATGAATTCGCCTAGAGTATCGAAACTGTCATCAGTGTGACGCAGCGCCTCGAGATCCTCTCTCATTTCCAACTGCTGCATCAGGAATGCTGCATCCCTGGTTGTTTCCGCCCCCAACTCCATATCGACACCGTGCAGCGACAGCAGGTACCTGGCACGCAGCATTGGATCCTTGAGGGTTTCGAAGGCTTCGTTGACATAGGCAGCAGACTGCAGCGCCTTGCGCTTCTCCTCATCGCTGCCGGCAGCATAGCGATCAGGGTGCACCGCACCCTGTAGCTCACGGTAGCGTTCGCGCAGGGCTGGAATCTCTACCTGGTATTCTGCAGGCAGGCCAAAGAGTTCGAAATAGTTTTTCGACAGATCAAGCATAGGAAGGGGGCAAGTCAGATTGTAAAACTTTCCCCGCAGCCACACTCATCCTTGACGTTGGGATTGTTAAATTTGAAGCCCTCGTTGAGGCCTTCTTTACCATAGTCGAGCTCGGTTCCGTCAAGGTAGACAAGGCTCTTTTTGTCGATGATCACCTTGACACCATGATCTTCAAAAATTTCGTCGTCATCGTTCATATCGTCGACGAACTCCAGCACATACGCCATTCCCGAACAGCCTGATGTTCTCACACCCAGGCGCACACCAAGTCCCTTGCCGCGATTGGCAAGAAAACTCGAAACGCGACTGGCTGCTGCGTCGGTCAGAGTAATGCCCATACTAGCCTTCCTGTTTCGACTTGAAGTCAGTGATGGCTGCCTGGATTGCATCCTCGGCAAGCACCGAGCAGTGTACCTTCACCGGTGGCAATGCCAGTTCCTCGGCGATCTCTGTGTTCTTGATCTGCTGAGCTTCATCAAGCGTCTTGCCCTTGACCCATTCGGTCAGCAGGCTGCTTGAAGCGATAGCCGAGCCACAACCGTAAGTCTTGAACTTGGCGTCTTCGATAACACCGTCATCATTAACCTGGATCTGCAGACGCATAACGTCACCACATGCAGGAGCACCAACCATGCCGGTACCGACATCCTTGGATTCCTTATCCATAACACCAACATTACGTGGATTCTCATAATGATCGATGACTTTTTCACTATATGCCATGACATTTACCTCTAGTTAGTTAGTGTGCTGCCCACTTGACAGATTTCAGATCGATACCTTCCTTGTACATGTCCCAGAGGGGTGAAAGTTCACGTAACCTCTCGACTTGTTCACGGGTTTCCTTGATGACGTAGTCGACCTCTTCGTCCGTGGTGAATCTTCCTATTGTAAATCGGATTGAGCTGTGAGCCAATTCATCTTCACGACCCAGTGCGCGAAGCACGTAGCTTGGTTCGAGTGACGCAGAGGTACAGGCAGAACCGGAAGAGACCGCCATATCCTTGAGCGCCATCATCAGGCTCTCGCCCTCGACAAAATTGAAGCTTATATTGAGGTTACCCGCAATACGGCGATCGAGATCACCGTTGACATAAACCTCTTCCATATCCTTGAAACCGTCAAGCAGGCGCGTACGCATCTGCAGCAGGCGCTCATTGTCGCTGGCCATCTCTTCCCTGGCGAGACGGAAAGCGGCACCCATGCCGACGATCTGGTGTGTTGCCAGGGTACCTGAACGCATTCCGCGCTCATGCCCACCACCATGCATCTGCGCCTCGACACGGACTCGCGGCTTGCGCTGTACATAGAGTGCGCCGATACCCTTGGGGCCATAAATTTTGTGTGCTGAAAAACTCATCATGTCGACCTTGAGTTCAGCCAGGTCGATCGGTACCTTGCCGGCGCTCTGTGCTGCATCAACATGGAAGATGATTTTGCGCTCACGGCAGAGTTCTCCAATTGCCGCAATGTCCTGTATGACACCGATCTCGTTGTTGACGTGCATGACAGAAACCAGAATGGTGTCTTCACGCATAGCGCCCTTGAGAAGATCAAAGTCCAGCAGGCCATCATCTTTAGGGTCCAGGTAGGTGACCTCGTAGCCTTCACGCTCGAGCTGGCGACAGCTGTCGAGCACAGCCTTGTGCTCGGTTTTCATTGTGATGATGTGCTTGCCCTTCTTATTATAGAAGTGTGCAGCACCCTTGATCGCGAGATTGTCTGACTCGGTTGCACCCGATGTCCAGACGATTTCACGAGGGTCAGCATTGACCAGTTCAGCGACCTCTTTACGTGCATTTTCGACCGCCTCGTCTGCTGCCCAACCGAAAGCGTGGGAGCGTGATGCGGGATTACCGAAATTCCCGTCGAGGGTAAGGCAGTTGCACATTGCCTCGGCTACGCGCGGATCGACCGGCGTTGTTGCCGAGTAGTCAAGATAGATTGGCAGCTTCATACTGTTCAACTCATTTTATAAAATTCTAATATTTCAGCAAAATAACCCAAAAACGGTCATTCCGGGCGCAAATCATACTTAACCGAGTAAATTAGTCAAGAATCGACGATCGCGCACACTCTGCTGTTGCTGGGAATAACTTAGTGTTTTACTCAGTTATTATCAACCGTTGACTTACTGGGGCTATTTGCCACAGGTGCGTCTCCATCGAGTCGCTCCAGCTCATCAGCGGTAGAAATTATCTCGCATTGGTCGAGTGAAGGCAGATCGAACTGTGCCTCCATACCAAGCGCTTTCATCGATTGGCACATTTTCTCCATGCGCTGATCCATGACATGAATGTGGTCCAGCATGCAGTTGACCGCATGTGCTACCGGGTCGGCTGCATCTCGTGTTACACCGTAGGCATCAAAGCCCATTTTCTCAGCTATTTCACCACGATGCGGCGCATCCGCCTCTTTCTTCGGCTGAATCAGGTTGCCAGGCACACCGACAACAGTCATGCCCGCAGGCACATCCCTGACAACAACAGAGTTAGAACCGACACGTGCCTTTTCACCAATCTCGATCGGGCCCAGAACCTTGGCGCCAGCACCGACAACAACACCATTGCCGAGCGTCGGATGCCGCTTGCCCTTCTCCCAACTGGTACCGCCAAGAGTCACACCATGATAAAGGGTGCAGTCGTCACCAATCACGGCAGTCTCACCAATAACCACACCCATTCCATGGTCAATGAAAAAACGCTTTCCGATAGCTGCCCCGGGGTGAATCTCGATGCCGGTCAGCAGCCTCGAAATGTTGGATAGAATGCGTGCCAGCAGTGGTAATTTAAAATTCCACAGCCGATGTGCTGCGCGATGCATCAGAACCGCATGAAATCCGGGATAAGTCAGTACGATCTCGAACGTATTCCGGGCGGCCGGATCACGTTCGAATACGACAGCTATTTCCTCTTTCAGTCTTTGAAACACGCTATTACCCCTTGCTGGTTTCATCACGACGCATCGACTTGCGACCCTGTGCGGCACTCAGAATGCCACGCAGCAGGTTCAACTCCTCGTCGTCGGGTGCCGCACGCATAAAAAAGCGCCTTAGCTTTCTGATCAGTTTGTCAGATTTTCTCGGATCTGAAAAATCGATATCCGTAAGGGTTTGTTCCAGGTGCTGAATAAAACCCTCAAACTTCTCCACTTCGGCCGGCAACTGCCCCTGCTGCTTTGCCGGTCCCACCTCATTACTTGCCAGTAGCACCTCGTAAGCAAGCAATTGTACAGCCATCGCCAGGTTGAGCGAACTGAAATCAGGATTGGTCGGGATATTGACCAGGTAGTGGCACAGATCGAGCTCCTCGTTGGTGAGGCCTGAATGCTCACGCCCGAATACCAGCGCAACATCTGTCTCATCATAATGAGAGACGACTTTTTCTGCTGTTTCACGTGGTGTCATCTGGGGCCAGGTAATCGTGCGCAGGCGTGCACTGGCACCGATCACCAGGCGACTGCCTGTCACTGCCTCTTCGAGGCTGTCGACACAGCGTGCATTCTCAAGCAACTCACCGGCACCTGAGGCACGGGCAGTGGCACCCTCGTGCGGAAACAGCCGCGGACGTACCAGCACCAGCTTGTCGAGACACATGTTCTTCATGGCGCGTGCAGCTGCACCGATATTTCCGGGATGCGATGTCGCAATCAGAACAATTCGTACACGTGAAAGGGGCAAAATCTTCTCCACAAAATCAATTCACGTATTGTAGCTTTCTTTTGCCTTGGCAGCATACTTCCTGTATGCTCGCGCGCCATGAACCCTACGACAACAATAGCAGTCCGCGCAGCCCGTGCAGCCGGGCGTGTCATTTCACGCTACAGCGAGCGCCTCGACGCAATCAAGATCGAAACCAAGAAGCGCAATGACTTCGTCAGTGAAGTGGATCGTGCTGCCGAACGCGAAATTATCTCTACGATTCGCGCCGCATTTCCTGACCACGCCATCATTGCCGAGGAGTCGGGCGTCCATAAGGGTAACGACTACCAGTGGATTATTGATCCTCTCGACGGTACCACCAACTACCTGCACGGCTTCCCACAGTACGCCGTCTCCATCGCCCTGCGTTTCAGGGGTGAGCTGACTGTTGCCGTTGTTTATGATCCATCCCGTGATGAGCTCTTCCATGCATCAAAGGGCGAAGGTGCCTACCTAGATGACAGACGTATACGGGTCACCCAGAAAAAAGGACTTGAGGGCGCACTGCTTGGAACAGGAATCCCGTTCCGTGATCTCACCCACGCTGACGCCTACTTCGGTATGATGCGCGACCTGATTGTCGACACTGCGGGTGTGCGTCGTCCCGGTTCGGCCGCTCTCGACTTTGCCTATGTTGCAGCTGGCCGTCTCGACGGTTTCTGGGAACTTGGACTGGCACCATGGGACTTTGCCGCCGGTGCACTGCTGGTCAAGGAAGCAGGCGGTATGGTCACTGACATTGCCGGTGGTGAGCGTTATCTTGAGTCCGGCAATGTTCTCGCCGGTGGTCCGCATCTTCACCATTTCCTGGTAGATAGAGTCAAACCGTATCTCAACGAAAATCTGACTTTTTAACGCCTCTCTTTGTTTGAGGACTCTCCGTTATTGGCGCCCGTACGTGACGCCGGACATCACAGGAAAAAGCGAAAAACTGTTTGAGTGATCGGAGATCACGAGTTTTTTTCGCGCTGTGATGGCCAAGTTACGTGCGATCAGGCGTCAATGAGGAGCTGTTTCTTTGCCTACTTTCTTGTCAGCACAAGAAAGTAGGGTGGGTGCGAGCCACCGCGCGCTTTCTAAATCAATATTGACGCGAAGCGTCTCTCATAACAATAAATCATCACATCAATCAGGATGGCTCCCGAGTCAAGCCCGGGTGACGCTATTGAAGGGCATGCGCTTGTGACATCAGGAACGCTGTGATATACCTACTCCATGCTCACGCAGATGAGCAAACATAATAAAGAATCACTGCTGTTGGATAGGATAGAAATGAATAAAATGCTCACCTCCGTGATCATCCCCCCGATGGGCGCATGCCGCTATGGCTGCGGTACATCCTGCGCTGCCCCGATCTCGGTTTTCTGGCTGGCTGGTGTCGTCGCCATCATCTACTCACTGTTTGGCGGACCTACTGGTGCAGAAGGTGTTGATTTCTACACCCTCGCCCTCGGCGTTGTCATGTGGTTCATCGCTTCAATGTGGACCCTGTTGACCATGAGTGGCCTCGAGGAAGATCGCTGCAAGGGAATTTTCAGCCCGCTTAACAACAAGGTGTCACCGATGGTCGACGAAACAGACCCGATGGACGAAGTTCGCAAGGCGAAACAAGGCTAGCTGACTGGCTAATCGGCCTGCTTGTCTTTTGACCTGAGCCAGGCAAGTTTCTCGGCAATTTTCTGTTCCAGCCCGCGGTCGACCGGAAAGTAGTATCGACTGCCATCAAGCTCTTCCGGCAGATAGCTCTCCCCCGCCGCATAAGCATCCGGCTCGTCATGTGCGTAGCGGTACTCCTTGCCGTAATCGAGCTCTTTCATCAGTTTTGTTGGCGCATTACGCAGGTGTAGCGGCACTTCCAGCGAGCCTAAATCTTTGGCCTCACGCATTGCCGCCTTGTAAGCGAGATAAGCTGCGTTGCTCTTTGCCGCTGCCGCCATGTAGATGATGGCCTGTGCAATTGCAAGCTCACCTTCAGGAGAGCCGAGACGCTCCTGCACTTCCCACGCATCCAGTGCGATGCGAAGTGCACGCGGGTCGGCATTACCGATATCTTCTGATGCCATACGTACGACACGACGTGCAATATAGAGCGGATCACATCCACCATCTATCATGCGACAGAACCAGTAAAGCGCACCGTCAGGTGATGAACCACGTACGGATTTATGCAGGGCCGAGATCTGGTCGTAGAATGCCTCACCGCCCTTGTCGAAACGACGCACTCGCCCTGCAACCAGTTCGGCGACCGTATGCGAGTCGATCACATCCCCGTCGCACAGGTCAGCGGCTATCTCCAGGAGGTTGAGTGCACGCCGTGCATCTCCATCCGCTGCTTCCGCGATCAGTTCTACCTGCTCAGGTTCTATGTGTAACTTGCGCCCGCCGAGGCCACGCTCTTCATCTTCAAGTGCCCGCTGCAGCACCTCGACGAGTGACTCCTTATCCAGCGCCTGCAGAACGTAAACACGCGCACGCGACAGGAGTGCATTGTTGAGTTCAAACGAGGGGTTTTCTGTTGTCGCGCCAATGAAGACGATAGTTCCATCCTCGACATGCGGCAGAAAGGCATCCTGCTGTGACTTGTTGAAGCGATGTACCTCATCGATAAACAACAGTGCGCTCTTGCCCACTTGGCGCAGCTGTTTCGCCCTGTCGACGGCAGCGCGAATCTCCTTGACGCCCGAGAGCACGGCAGAAAGCTTGATAAACTCGGCCCCCGAGTGAGTTGCCAACATCGACGCAAGCGTCGTCTTGCCGGTACCGGGTGGCCCCCAGAAAATCATTGAGTGCAGGCGATCACTCTCAATCGCCTGGCGTAACGGGGTACCCTCTCCGACAATTTTGACCTGCCCTCGAAACTCTTCAAGGGAACACGGACGCATGCGGTCAGCAAGCGGGCGGTAACCAGCCTGCTCACTGTCGCTGTCGAAGAGGTCTTCCATCAGTGCTGCCAGACATCCATCGAGGGTGGTGTGACGAACTTGAACAGCTCACGTTCAAGTTGTGGATTGCGTTTCACATCAGAAAAGATGAAACGGGTTGTCTGTCCAAACTTGTCCTTCATTTCGAGGCTTGCAAGTTGCTCGCCACTAAAACCGATGCGAACCACTTCAACCTGGCTCTCAGTCTCTTTTGGCGCAAGGTCAGTCCACTCGATTCCACCATCGGATGAACTGTCAATGACTGTGAAATGGGTTTCCACACCGGCCTCGTCAGCGAGTAGCTGGGCTGGTGTACCGCGCAGTGCTATCTCCTGGGACTGGTGTGATACCTGTTCAAGGTCACGATCGAGCAGCCACACACGCTTGCCGTCTGCCACGATCAGTTGCCCCTCGTCACCCTTGTAGTCCCAGCGAAACTTCCCCGGCCTGCTGAGATAGAACACCCCTTTCTGCGAGTAAGTGACGCCATCATCGCTTTCAATGAGCTGGGTAAAATCAGCCTTGAGAGTTTTCAGGCCGCCAAGAAAGCCATCCACGCGGGAGGCGTCTGCCATGGTCGTACTGCATACCAACAGCATCGAGACTATTACTGCTATTTTTTTCACTTAGACTCCGTGTCGTATTCCGGTATAGGCCAACTCGCCTGTTACTCAACCGGTGGCGGCGCAAGCACCGTCCTGTTGCCATTATTCTCCTGTGCGGAGACGATACCGATGCGTTCCATCTCCTCGATCATACGTGCAGCACGGTTGTAACCGATCTTGAGTCGGCGCTGTACACCTGAAATCGAGGCACGGCGCGTTTCGGTTACAATCTGTACCGCTTCATCGAAGAGTGGATCAGCGTCCTCGACATCAACACCAGACGCTTCAGCAGATAGACCCGGAATCGGCTCCGAAGGTTCCTCGAGAATCTCGTTCAGATAACTCGATTGGCCATGTTTCTTGATGAACTCGACCACCGCATGCACTTCGTGATCATCGACAAAGGCACCGTGCACACGTTTGGGTATACCGGATCCGGGCGGCAAATAGAGCATGTCACCATGGCCGAGAAGATGCTCGGCACCCTGCTGGTCAAGAATAGTACGCGAGTCGACACGCGAAGAGACCTGGAAGGCAACACGTGTCGGAATGTTCG
Source organism: Solemya velum gill symbiont (assembly GCF_002020255.1). Classification (NCBI taxonomy): domain Bacteria; kingdom Pseudomonadati; phylum Pseudomonadota; class Gammaproteobacteria; species Solemya velum gill symbiont. Next base: position 11,520 of record NZ_MPQG01000013.1, read on the forward strand.
CCTTGATGAGACCGGTAATCACATCAACCGAGGGACGCTGTGTTGCCAACAGCAAGTGAATACCGGCAGCACGTGCCTTCTGTGCGAGTCGAGCAATCAACTCCTCAACCTTCTTGCCGACCACCATGATCATGTCTGCAAATTCGTCGACCACCACCACGATATAAGGCATTTTTTCCAGTTCAGGCGCCTGCGGCAGCTCTGCATCCTCATCAAGGACCAGGTTGGGGTCGATTGTGAATGTCGGATCGGTAAGTGGTGAGCCTGCCTTTTCGGCATCGACGACTTTCTTGTTGTAACCACCGATATTTCGCACCCCGAGTGAAGCCATCAACTTGTAACGACGCTCCATCTCGGCGACACACCAGCGCAGCGCATTGGCTGCATCAGACATATCGGTAACCACCGGGCACAGCAGGTGAGGAATACCTTCATAGACCGACAGCTCGAGCATTTTCGGATCGATCATGATGAGACGAACCTCGTCAGGGCGTGCCTTGAAGAGAATACTCAGGATCATCGCGTTAACGCCGACGGACTTTCCCGAACCCGTGGTTCCTGCAATCAGCGCATGTGGCATGCGGGCGAGGTCCGCAACTGTCGGGTGACCGGCAATATCCTTGCCGAGGCTCACTGTCAGAGGTGACTTCGACTTGTCATACTGTTCCGAACGCAGCACCTCGCTGAGATAGACAATCTCGCGCTGCTCATTCGGAATCTCCAGGCCGATATAGCTCTTGCCGGGGATATTCTCGACAACACGCACGCTGATGGTGGACATGGAGCGTGCCAGGTCATTGGCAAGACTGGTGACCTTGCTGGCCTTGGTACCGGCAGCAAGTTCAATTTCGAAAAGAGTGACGACAGGACCCGGGTGGACATGTTTGACCAAAGCCTCGATACCAAAGTCTGCCAGTTTCAGTTCGACCAGACGAGACATTCCCTGCAATGACTCCTCCGAGTACTGCTGAACACGCTCCTCTGGCTCATCAAGAAGCGCCAGTGGTGGCAGTTCAGTATTAGGATCAGGCTCGAACAGTGTGACCTGCTTCTCCTTCTCGACTCGTTCACTCTTGACGATTTTCTGTACCTTCGGCTCGATACTGGGCAACTCGCGTTTCTTGGCGCGCCGTTTCTCCACCTTGAGCGCCTCGCTGCGTTTCTGTTTTGCCTCTTTCGCCTCTTTCGCCTCCTCCTGCTTCTCCTTGTGCAATTCGAAAAGTCGTTGGATCCAGGCAAAGAAATCGAGCGTCATGCCGCCAATCCAGTCCATCAGGGCAAACCAGGAGAGACCGGTGAAAAGTGTCAGTCCTGCGAGGAAAAGTGCGGCCAACAGAAGCGTTCCACCCACCGGGCTGAGTGCTTCAACCAGGCCGGGAGCAATCGTCTTGCCGAAAATACCGCCGGCACCATGGCTAAGGCCAAGACCAAAATCCGTCAGGTGAAGGGCACCAAGGCCACAGCCACTGATAATGGTTAGCGCAAAACCACTCCAACGGATCAGGAAAAGCGGCGTGTTGAGGTGGTCATCGGGCGTACGCTCTTTCATGAAAAGCCAGCCACTCCAGACGATCATGATAGGAAAGAGCAGAGCGAAAATTCCGAAAAAGGCATAGAAAACATCGGCAAACCAGGCGCCTGCAGGGCCACCTGCATTATGGACACCATTGCGCTCACCGACATAGGACCAGCCCGGATCATCAGGAGAATAGGAAAGGAAGGCAAGCAGGAAATAGGCCGCGATAGCTATTACCAGAACAAAGGCACCTTCGCGCAGACGCTCCCTGATTCCCCTGTTCCCGATATTCGCATTTTTACTCAACGACAAATTTCTCCCCAACTGTGGCGCAGAGTGCTTTACCCGCACTCTGTCATTCCGTTTATAATATATATATCTTACATGGTGATGCAGAACAAACTGCGATCATTATTCTAATCTGGAGAATTATACATGAGTGAAACCCGTCATTGCCGACTGTTGATCCTTGGATCAGGCCCGGCTGGATATACTGCTGCTGTATACGCCGCACGAGCCAACCTTAATCCGGTCATGATTACTGGTATGGAACAGGGCGGTCAGCTGATGACCACCACTGAAGTGGATAACTGGCCTGGTGACTTCAACGGCGTCCAGGGTCCGGAACTGATGGATCGCATGCGCCAGCATGCAGAACGTTTCGATACTGAAATCATTTTTGACTGGATCAGTAAGGTCGACTTCTCCGAGCGCCCTTTCCGCCTCACTGGCGACCAGTCCGAATATACTTGCGATGCATTGATTATCGCCACCGGTGCATCAGCCATGTACCTTGGGCTTGAATCGGAAGAGGCTTTCAAGGGCAAGGGCGTATCAGCCTGCGCGACCTGCGACGGTTTCTTCTACCGTGGGCAGAAAGTCGCTGTTATCGGCGGCGGAAACACAGCCGTGGAAGAGGCACTCTACCTCTCGAATATTGCTGAAGAGGTTACCCTGGTGCACCGTCGTGATTCACTGCGATCTGAAAAAATACTGCAAGATCATCTTTTTGAAAAAGCTGAGAATGACAACATCAAGATTGAGTGGAACCATGTGCTCGATGAAGTGCTCGGTGACAACACGGGTGTCACCGGTATGCGTATAAAAAATGTACAGGATGACAGCACCAAGGAGATCGACCTGCAAGGCGTTTTCATTGCAATTGGCCACAAGCCGAATACTGCAATGTTTGAGGGTCAACTGGAGATGGATAACGGCTACATCAAGGTGAAAGGCGGCTCCATGGGCCATGCCACACAAACATCCGTTCACGGTATCTATGCTGCCGGAGATGTCATGGATCACATCTACCGCCAGGCAGTCACTTCTGCAGGAACCGGCTGCATGGCCGCCCTTGATGCAGAACGCTTCTTTGATGGCCTCGAGGAAGATGATTAATGGATAACGGGGTGTAACAATACTCATCTCACTCGAAGGAACTGACCCGGCAACGCCATTTCCGGACCCGGAAATGGCGGAAAAAGAGCCAGATGGTCTTCTCGCAGCAGGTGGTGACCTTGAACCCATCCGGCTCGTCAATGCATACAGCTCGGGGATATTCCCATGGTACAGCGAAGGTCAGCCGATCCTGTGGTGGTCACCTGACCCGCGTACCCTGCTCTTCCCCGGTAAGCTGCACATATCGAGAAGCCTGGCAAAACGTTTGCGGCAGGGGCGTTTTGAAATCTCTTTCGATCTCGACTTCAACCGCGTGGTCTCTGCCTGCGCAACTGTTTCACGCAAGCAGCAGGATGGCACCTGGATCGTCGACAAAATGCAGGCTGCCTACAAACGCATGCATATCCTGGGATTCGCCCACTCGGTCGAGGTGTGGCAGGATAAGGAACTTGTAGGCGGACTCTACGGCATGTCGATCGGCAAGGCCTTCTATGGCGAGTCGATGTTCAGCCTTGTGCCGGATGCATCCAAGGTTGCCCTTGTCATGCTGACAAAACGCCTGCTTGCATGGGGATTTCATTTCATCGACTGCCAGGTTGTCACCAGCCACTTGGTGTCACTGGGAGCCGAGACAGTTACACGCCAGGATTTTCTGCAACTCAATCAGCTGGCGGTAGAATCAGAAGAGAAATTTGAATGGCGACAGGAGGCGGTAACAACAAATGATGCATGATGAGACCAGTGTCAGCGTTACCCTCTATGTTGGCGTTCCGCACCAGTGCAGCTATCTCGAAAACGAGACCACGACACTGCACATCATCGACCCCCAGTTCAGCATGAATTCTGCCTTTTACGGCGGCTTGCTGGCACAGGGTTTCAGGCGCAGCGGCGATATGGTCTATCGGCCCGGATGTGAAAAATGCCATGCCTGTATACCGGCACGCATTCCAGCCACCTATTACAAAGCCAACAGATCACAAAAACGCACATGTAAAGTAAACCGGGATATCGACATTCGCTACCGCTCGCAGGCTGGTTTCAGTGATGTCCATTTTGAACTCTACAATCGCTACCTGGAATCACGCCACCAGGAAGGCGGTATGGCTGAGCACACCCAGGAACAGATGGAACAGTTCCTCGGTTGCAGCTGGGGTGAAACCGAACTGATCGAAGGCTGGCTGGATGATCAACTGGTGATGGTTGCTGTTACTGACAGAACGCCCAATGCTCTCTCTGCACTCTACACCTTTTTCGATCCGCAACTGCACAAGCGCAGCCTTGGGACATTTGGCATCCTGTGCCAGCTCGAACGCTGCACGCAGCTGGGACTGCCATGGCTCTATCTTGGCTACTGGATAGAGAATTGCCGCAAGATGTCCTACAAGCAGGCATTTAAACCGATTGAACTGTTACAAGAAGGCGAATGGAGTTTCCTTGATGACACCCGGCTGTTTCAAGACCTCGGGTTTTGAATCAAGCCAGGCGCGAAGTCAACTCCATTCAACCTTATCCGGCATTTCCCTATAAAGTGCTGCCGAATGATTTATCCACTGCGCCTGGCGGGACAGGCAGGCCTGCAAGTTTGCAGCCAAGCGCGATCGGTCCACCGGGCAGTAGTTGATACAGATATTTTCTCCCGCCGGCAAAATGGAATTTTTCATCAAGGGCGTCGGTCAGTTTTCGAACATTGATCGCCGGTGTCTCATCCCGCGAATAATACTCCTGCAGGGCAGAGATCAATTCCAGGTGGGGTTTGCCAAGCTTGATATTCTCTTCACCTGCAATGCGCTCGGCATCGTCCAGGCTCCAGTCACTTGGGGCATAGGGAAAGTCAGCCATTTTCAGTTTCTCCTCTTGAAATGGTTACGCACTTAATCCACGGTGAGTCCGGTTTATTCCGGAAACCGCTTTTTCTTGTTGTATATTTAAGTGTAGATGGCGTTTCCAGAATTTCATCCGTACGTAAATCAGGGAATTAAACCGGTATGTTGAAGAGCTGAATTATTGATACAGGCTTTCCCGTTTATCCGGCCACTGCCTTCAAACGTGCTTTCGATGGCACCATCAGAGCAAGCCCCAAAGATACAACCGCCATACCAGCACCAGCCAGAAATACACTGGAAGGAGATACCATCCAGATCAGGCCAAAGGTTACAGGTATAACAACCGCAGCGATGTGATTAATTGTAAAAGAGACACCAGCAGTAGATGCGATATCTTTCGGATCGGCAATTTTGTGAAAATAGCTGTTAATTCCTATCGCCATGGCAAACAAAAGATGGTCAACCACGTATAACACGGCTGCTACCCAGCCTGTCTCTACAAAGGCGTAGGAAACAAAAATGAAAACCAGGCCGATATATTCCAGTGCCAGTACACGTTGCTCGCCCCAGTGGCTGATCAGACGCCCTATCCTCGGAGCCAGGGGCGTATTGATGACGTGGTTAACCAGTAGCAGCAAGGCGATATCAGATACGCTGTAGCCAAACTTCTGAACCATCAGGAAGCCTGCGAACACCATGAAGATCTGGCGGCGGGCACCGCTCATGAAAACCAGTGCGTAGTAAAGCCAATAGCGCTTTCTGAGCACCAGGTGCTTATGTTGCGGCTCATGGTGAGGAAAAGCAGGAAACCATCTCCATGCCAACAGGGCAACAAGCACAGCTCCAATACCGGCAATACCATAAAGCCAGACATAATCGAGCTGAAACCACTCGATACCTGCCCAGATCCCGCAAAAGACGATGATGGATGCAACCGACCTGGCAGATGAGAGTCGCCCCATGATTAGCGGGGATCGCGCTTTATCAACCCACTGCAGGGTCAGCGACTGCTGAAAGGTAAAGTAGTAGTGAAACCCCACCGACATCAATACAGTCGTAAAATAGAGCCCGGCTTCAGTTGACAGCAGTCCGGTCATAGCTACACCAAGACCAAGCAGAGCAATGGAGATCAGCGCGAAGCTCTGTTCGCGAATCAGCAGCAGGATAAAAATAGTGGTAAAAGCAAGAAATCCCGGTACTTCACGCAAGCTCTGCAATATGCCGATTTCTATCCCGCTAAAGCCGGCCTTTTCCACTACAAAATTATTCAACAGCGTTAGCCAGGCAGCAAAAGCAAAAGAGCCTGCTGCTGCCAGCAAAATCAGGAAATATTCCGGTTTTTTGAGTGATTCAGGCATAGCGTGTTTTCATCTCAAAGGCACTTATCTTGTGGCACAAAAAAAGCCGGGCTGAAACCCGGCTTTTCGTACACAAGGCTTGGTAGCCCCTGTAACTTATACCTTTTCCTTGATACGCGCAGATTTTCCTGCACGCTCACGCAAGTAGTAAAGCTTGGCGCGACGAACGTCACCGCGACGCTTGACCTTGATCTCAGCAACGCTGGGGCTGTGAGTCTGGAAGACACGCTCAACACCTTCGCCGTGTGAAATCTTGCGCACTGTGAATGCCGAGTTCAGGCCACGGTTACGCTTTGCGATGACAACACCCTCGAATGCCTGCAAGCGCTCGCGGTTACCCTCTTTTACCTTCACCTGTACGACGACGGTATCACCCGGGCCGAAATCAGGCACATCGCGGACCTGTTCCGCTTCAAGCTGCTCGATGATGTTTCCCATTGTTACTCTTCCTCACACTTCTGCTGCTCATGCGCAGCGATAAATTGATTTAACAAATTCGTCTCTTCGGCACTCATTGAGCGCCCTTCCAGCAAGTCGGGTCTGCGTAACCACGTACGACCCAGTGCCTGCTGCAACCGCCACTGGCGGATTTTTTCATGGTCACCGCTAAGTAATACCTGCGGTACCGCCAGCCCGTCAATCTCTTCCGGCCTGGTAAAATGCGGACAATCAAGCAAACCACCCACATGTGAATCCTGTTGTGCCGACTGTGCATGCCCGAGGGCATCTGGTAGCAGGCGGATAATGGCATCCATCATGACCATTGCCGGGAGTTCACCACCCGAAAGCACATAGTCACCAATCGACCACTCTTCATCAACATCCAGTTCAAGCAGGCGTTCATCGATTCCCTCGTAACGCCCTGCAAGCAGTATCACTCCTTCACGCTTGCTCATCTGCAGTGCCGCTTCCTGGTCAAAGCGCCTGCCTTGTGGACTCAGGTAGATTACCTTGCTACCCGGCGCTGCCTTGCGTGCATCTTCAATTGCAGCTCGCAGCGGTTCCACTTTCATCACCATGCCGGGGCCGCCACCGTAGGGGCGATCATCGACAGTGCGATGGACATCCTGCGTGTAATCCCTCGGATTCCAGCAATTAATCGATGCAATTCCCTTATCGATCGCCCTGCCGGGTATGCCGCAGCGTATCGCTTCGAACATCTCCGGAAACAGGGTTACCAGGTCAAATCGCATCCGCGCTAGAACTCCGGATCCCAGTCAACAACCATCAGGCCATTTTCCAGGTCAACTTGCTTGACGACATCCGGTTCGATAAAGGGGATCAGCCGTTGCCGCTCACCCTGTACCACCATGACATCATTCGAGCCTGTTTCAAACAGATAGTCGATTCGGCCAAGCAGTTCACCGTCGACAGTCTGTACGGACAGGTTTTCAAGATCTGTCCAGTAATAATCGTCCTGCGATGAAGGCGGCAGCTGCGATCTCTCGACAGCGATATCACACTCCAGCAGTTCAGCTGCCTGGTTGCGATCATTAACACCTTCAATTTTGGCAACGACTGTTTTGCCGTGCCTGCGCCCTGAGACGACCTTGATCCCTTCCCATTTACCATCGCGACGTATCAGCCACGGGGTATATTTAACGATTCCTTCACGCGGATCCGTATGGGAGAAAATCTTCACCCAGCCCTGGACTCCATGGAGTCCCGATATGCGCCCCAGAACCACGAGGCGCTGGCCGGATTTGTCAGCCAAGACTGACCTCTTGCAATCAGGCAGCAGCCTGTTTGCGATAATTCTTCACCAGTTCCTGAACGCGCTCGGACTGCTGTGCGCCCTGGCCGACCCAGTGGTCAATACGGTCAAGTTCAACGCGCAGACGCTCTTCCTGGCCGCGAGCAACCGGGTTGAAAAAACCGATACGTTCAATGTAACGACCGTCACGCGCATTGCGGCTGTCGGTCACAACAAGGTGGTAGAAAGGACGTTTTTTCGCGCCAGTTCTAGAAAGACGGATGGTAACCATTCATTTATCCTATTGAATACAAAAGCTTTTCCTCCAGACACCCGGAAGAAAAACGAAACAATCTGACCCTCAGGGGTCATCAGTAAAGCGCGAATTATACGCAAATCCACGCATTTGTGAAGTAAAAAGTTGAGTAAATTCAAGCAAAAGGACAACCCGGGGATTCCCGGGAAACTCCCTTATAGCGTGGCGATCAGCGTTGCCCTCAGCGGTGCCGGGTAGCCCTCGACGGTTTTCAGCGAATCCCGGGGGTCAAGGAAGTCTGGTAGGGACTCAAACTGCATCCATTCGGTCGAATGCTGTTCTTCTATAAATGTACGATTCAGGTCGACCAGGCGTACATCCCTGAAGCCCGCACGGCGCAGCCAGATCATCAACATCTCAGTCGATGGAATAAACCAGACATTGCGCATCTTGGCATAGCGCGATTCCGGTACCAGCACGCTATTTTCGCCCCCCTCGATAACGAGTGTTTCAAGCACCAGCTCACCGCCTGGCCGGAGAAGGTTTTTCAGATCGAGGAGATGCTCGATGGGCGAGCGCCGGTGGTAGAGAATCCCCATCGAGAAAAGCGTATCGAAACCGAGTCCCCGTGACGGCAACTGTTCAATACCGATCGGCAGAAGATGGACAGGCCAGTCGTTGCCGATAAAATGACGCACAGCATTGAACTGCATCAGGAACAGCAGGCTTGGATCAACACCAACCACCAGCGATGCACCCTCTCCCGCCATGCGCCATGCGTGATATCCACTGCCGCAACCGATATCGAGAACGCTGCGCTTTGCCAGTGGGGAGATGTGCGGTTTGACGCGCTCCCATTTCCAGTCGGAACGCCACTCGGTCTCGATATCAACACCATGTAGATGGAATGGTCCCTTGCGCCAGGGACTCAGGCGCAACAGCAGTGCTTTGAGTGCATCCCTCTCTTTTTCAGGAAGAGACGAGGTCACTGCAACACACTGCCCAAGATCGACCTCACCGTCAGCGATTTCCGGCAACTCATCCAGCACTGCCTGCCAACGCGGCACATCACCATGGCGGCGCTGTGCAAATAACCGCTCAAGATCCTCGGGCAGGCTCTCTGCCCAGGCCTCCATACCCAACTCACGCAGGGAAGCCGTGAGCCGCTGCAGGTCAATCAGTTGGGTTTGCATGCGATCCAGGAGGAGAAGTTGAGGCACTGGAACCAGCGCGTAATATCGATAAAACCGCTCTGCCCGAGACGCTGCATGTGCTGCTCTTCAGTCTCCGGAACCAGCACATTTTCAAGCGCTGTACGCTTCTGGCTGATCTCCAGTTCGCTGTAGCCATTGGCACGTTTGAAATCGAGATAGAGCGATGTCATGCGTTCGGAAGCCTGCGGGTCACTATCGATCACCTTCTCGGATAGGATCAGTACCCCGCCCGGGCGCATGCCGGAATAGATTCGCGCGATCAGAGCGTCCCTATCTTCCGGAGGAATAAACTGCAAGGTGTAGTTGATAGCGACAACGGAGGCGTCTTCAATCAGCTCGTTACGAATGTCGGCGCACACGAAACGAACTTCTGCACCTGTGTCGTCACTTGCCAGGCATGCCTGTTTGGCAGCATCGATCATCGCCTGCGAATTATCGATACCAATAATAGTACAGTCCGACTGATCGAGATGCTTGTGCATGGCGAGTGTGGTTGCTCCAAGTGAACAACCGAGGTCGTACAGATGGCTACCGGGCTGGGCATAGCGACCAGCGAGCACGCCACTCATGGCAACCGCCGTGGCATAGCCGGGTACAGAACGACGTACCATGTCCGCGAACACACTGGTCACACGCTCGTCGAAGACAAAGGCCTCGAGATCGGATTGCAGGTCAGCGAAAATCCGGTCGCGTGCCATTACTCCCACTCATCGCCGTAGTGAAAGGTGAGTTCTTCGCCTGTCGCTATATCGCGGGTCGCGAAAAGATCGGGGCCTTCGAATTCTGCATTGCCATCTGCCTCGTGGTTGAGGAAGCGCAGCAGGTTCTTGCCGCTGATACCGTAGATATCATCATGATTATCCGGATCGTAGACCCACAACACATACATACCATTGCGTGATGCACGCGGCCCGGCATAGGTGCCGATATACTCGCCTTTTTCAAACGGCACTGCAGCGAACAGGCCAGTGCCGTGAATGGCTGAATCTGCTGAATAGACATAATGACTCAGTTCGTTGTTGGATACTCTCTTGCTCATAACTCCTCGTCCAGCGGCAGGCTCTGTGCCGCAACATAATGACCTGTGCCAATCTCCTGCCAGCCAACCTGGTGCTGACGCACCTCTCCATCGACACTGTAGATAGCGGCAATCTGCGACAGGCTGATAAACTCTTTCGATGTACCACGCCACATGACAATCAGTTTCTCGACCAGTTCCAGGTCGTCACGACCGGCAACAATGCGCCAGTGTTGCCCCTGCGGCAACAGCTTGAGACTGGCGTCAAACAGCTCCTCGTGCAGATGCGCAAGACAGTTTGGCTTGACGCGCATCATCTCCTCGGGTGAAGCAACCGTCACCGGTAGCTGCACAACAGTTGATTCAACATCCATCATGACCGGGTAAAAAGGTGTTTGCCCGCGCGTATCTGAGGCAAACTTCAAACCCGCATCCTGTTCGCATGCGAAAAGCTCCGGGTGCAACTGGTAGTTTGCTGCGGCATGCATCTGTGGCTGTTCACCAAACAATTCTGACCATTCTGACACACCCCTGTTCCACTGTTCACGAATCCAGGATGCATCGGCATGAGCTGCCTTGTTGCTCCACATCTGCGGATCATGACTGCTCATACCAACGTCATGTCCGGCAGCTGCAATCGCTTTCAGACTCTCGGCCTGGCGCCTGATCTCACCACGGCCGGCCAGGCGGCGCGTCCAGGGAAGTGCGTGATCGGTGCCGGTCGATACAAAGAATGTCGCACTGATCTCGTAGGATCGCAACAGTTCCAGAATCTGCGTAAGTGGGTCACCACAGGCTGAAACCGTGTTGATCATAATGCTCAGTGTGATCCGCATTGAGTTCCAGTCGTTTATTCAGTTATTGAAATTAATGTGAGAGGAGAGATGGATCAACTGCCCGTGGAGTATTTTGCTTCAACCGTTGCAATGGCGTCATCCAGCGTACAACTGGTTTCTCCGTAAACCGCCATGATCTCTTTTAGTTCGATAAGTACCTGGCGGCGCTGCACATCATTGAGGCTTTCCGTGTCAGGAAGAGTGCGCCCTGCTTCCAGCTCTGCAATGTAGCCCCATACGGCTTTGCAGCCATTCTGGCAGAGCGATTCAACGACGATTTCGACAGCTGTGTGCATTTATTCAATGAATCATCAGTGGGAGATTCTGATTATTATAGCGCGGTAAGCGCCTGTTTCGCATCTTCAAACAGCCTTTATCAATTCCCGGCACGATATCTGCTTGTCATTGGACATGACAATCAGACTGGACTGTTATGAAACCAGGCAATTTACTGGTCTTTACCGATCTTGACGGCACTCTTTTAGAGCATGATGGCTATTCATGGGATAAAGCCCGCACTGCATTGGTGTGCCTGCACGAAAGTGGCGTTCCGACTATACCGGTATCAAGCAAGACATTGGCTGAACTCGAAGTGCTGGCAGAGCTCATCGGTTTCAACGGTCCGATTGTCGGGGAGAACGGCTGCGTGATTCGTTTTCCTGATTGTGAAATCGATATCGCTCCACCCGGTTATGAAAGGATTTGCACATTTCTGGAAGATTGCAGAATAAGAGATGGCTACCAATTCACCGGTTTTGCCGACATGAGCGTGGAAGCGGTTACCGAATCAACAGGACTATCGTTTGAAGAAGCGGCACTGGCCAAGCAGAGACTGGCATCGGAACCCCTGCTGTGGCAAGACAGCGCAGCAAGGCTGCAGGCATTCAAGCTGCAGGCTGAACATGCCGGATTGGTCACACTACATGGCGGCCGTTTCCTGCACCTGCTCGGCAACACGAACAAGGGCGAGGCTCTTAACTCAATCACCGAGTGGTACCGCGGCCAGGGTTATGCAATCAAACAAACGATTGCCCTTGGAGATAGCGACAACGACCGCCTGATGCTTGAAGCAGCAGATGTCCCCATCATTATCCGCAAACCGGACAAATCACACATAACACTCGAAGAGCGCACTGATGCACTGCTCAGCAGCAAACCCGGACCTGCCGGATGGAACGAAATGATCCTGCAACAACTTGACACTATCAGGAGTTAACCATGGCTGATTTCTACCAGCACAGCAAGCTCACCACGCTGCATAAACTGACCGATCGACCGATTGATGAACTGGAGAATGAACTCACAAGCTTTTCAAGCACACGCCCTATGGCACTGGTTTTGCCAAGCCTTTTTTCCGAACTGGAAGGACCAGCCCTGCCAAAAATAGTTGATGCGCTTCAGCATGCGTATTACATCGGCGACATTATCATCGGGCTTGACCGCTGCGACAGTGAGCAGTTTGCCCACGCTCAGCAGTTCTTCTCGGAACTTCCCCAGCGAACACACCTGCTGTGGCACGATGGCCCGCGCCTGAGCGCACTGGACAAGGAACTTCAAACAGAGGGATTGGCACCACCGGAGCCCGGCAAAGGTAGAAATGTCTGGTACTGTCTTGGTTATGCAATGGCACTTGAGCATGTTGAAGTTGTCGGTCTACATGACTGTGACATTCTCACTTACTCACGTGAACTGCCGGCCAGGCTACTTTATCCGCTGAGCCACCCGCGCTTCGACTTTCAATACGCAAAAGGCTACTACGCGCGCGTTAACGGCGATCTTCTGAGCGGGCGTGTGACACGCCTGTTTGTCACTCCGCTACTGCGTGCGTTGAAAAAAATAGTTGGCTCGATCGATTACCTCGAGTACATGGACAGCTTCCGCTATCCTCTCTCCGGTGAATTTGCCATGTCACGTGATTTGCTCTCGCAGGTAAGAATTCCAAGCGACTGGGGACTGGAAGTTGGCTTGCTTTCAGAGGTCTACCGAAACATATCACTCAAGCAGGTCTGCCAGGTCGATATTGCCGATAACTATGATCATAAGCACCAGGAATTGTCGGCCGAAGACCGTGCAGCAGGACTTGCAAAAATGAGCACGGATATCGCCAAGTCTATCTATCGCAAACTGGCTACCGAAGGCATTGAAATCAGCCCGTCCTTTATGCGCACCCTAAAGGCCACGTATTTACGCATCGCACTCGATTTTGTTGAAATGTACTACGACGATGCCAAAATCAACGGCCTCTCTTTCCACCGCCACTCGGAAGAGGGAGCGATTGAGGTCTTTCAGCAGAGTATTGTCGATGCGGGGGAATCTTTCGCTGCCAACCCGCTTGAGACACCATTCATTCCGAACTGGAAGCGCATTCTCTCCGCACTGCCTGATTTCGAAAAGCGCCTGTTTGATGCTGTTGCCGAGGATTCAAAGGTTTAATCGCAACGAATCCCTCACTCTTTCTCGGGCAGCAGCCACACGGCCTGCAGGGGAAGCATGCGCAAGGTATCAGCTGACATATCAGGTATCTCCTGGTGCAGTACGTCGAACCAGTTGACCTTTTCCCCATAGATTTCGGAGAGGTCAATCTCCATCACCCGGCTTTTCAGGTTATGCAATGCGAGCACCTCCTGCTGGCCATCCAGGCTGGTACGCATGATTCCGAATATGCCATCCGGCAAATCAAGCACCCTCTGCGGTGCCTCCGGATGAAACGCCTTGATCCCCTGGCGGATTTTCAGGCGACGCGCGTATTCAGGGAACACCCTGCCCGTTTCGGTTAACGGATGATCGATCAGGTTCTCAAGTTCGGGACCATCCCATTTACGCCTGTTGATACTGCGCGTCATGCCTGTTCGCTCAACACCAACCGGGTCATTCGGCGTTCCTGCAAGTGCATTGATATAAACCGCGGGTATGCCTCGCAAGGCAAGCGGCATCGTCTGCGAAAGAGAAAAGCGTGATATATGCCAGCGATCTGGAATCTCTTCAGGGTGCCGGAAAGCATCAAAGTAACTGATATTCAGCTCGTAGGGACGATCCTGTCCGTCGCTGTTTGCACGCATCGAAACAAAGGCGCCTCTCGAGCGCATCTCCTCGATCAGTTCATCGACCTCGTCGTCGGGAATAATGCCTTCCAGCGGACGCAGTCCGACACCGTCATGTGACGCAGTAAAATTCAGGTATGTACAGCCGGCCGGTCGCTCCTCCTGGTCAAGATGCATCGCCCATTGCGTCAGGTAGCGTGTCGACTCCGTATGGATTGCATGCAGTATCAGCGGTGGCAGGCTGAACTGGTAAATCATGTCAGCCTCATCACCTTCACCGAAGTAGCCGATATTCTCTGCATACGGCACATTGGTCTCTGTCAGCAATATCGCCCCCGGTTCGAGAACTTCCATCAGGGTGCGAAACAGCTTGACCACCTCGTGCGTCTGCGGCAAATGGATACAACTGCTGCCCAGCTCTTTCCATAAAAATGCCACCGCATCCAGACGTACTGCACGTGCGCCATGGCGTACATAGTCCAGCAGGGTGTCGATAAACTCCAGCAACACCTCGGGGTTAGCGTAGTTCAGGTCGATCTGGTCATTACTGAAAGTCGCCCACACGTGACGATTGCCGCGCGGCGTCCTTACCCGACTTAACAGCGGGGATGCCCTTGGGCGCACAACCATCGACAGATTTTTTGACTCCTCTTCATCGACCTCAATGACATAGTCCCTGCCCGGCGATGCATCCTGGACATAGTTGACAAACCACAGGTGCTCACGCGACATGTGATTGAGCACCAGGTCAAACATCAGGTCGAAATTCTGCTTGAAAGCTGCAATATCATCCCAATCACCAAGGTCAGGATTGACACTGCGGAAATCTGAAACTGAAAAGCCGTCATCCGAACTGTAGGGAAAAAATGGCAAAATATGCACCATGCTGAAGACGTTATGCAGACGGCGGTCGAGAAACTGTTTCAATCCTGCCAGCGGCTTCATACCCGGATACTGGACGCTGTCACCGTACGTGATGAGCATAATGTCCTGCTCATCCCACTTGGCGCGTTTGAGGCACTCCCCCTGGCGCAGTTCAATATGGTGACTGATCACCTGGTGCAACCGCGGCAGCAGTTCCTGCGCCTGTTCACCATAAAGCACACCAAGATGGTGCAACAGCCGGCTATCAAGATCAGTTTGCGTCATCGTATTACCATTTCCTCGCTTTCCTGACAGTTTATATGCAAAACCAGTGCCAATATTCTGGTCTCACCTGCTTGCATACCCCCGCCATGATTCTCTATGATAAAAATAGAGAACATAAAGAGAACGCCGATGCCGATTTCCAACTGGCCACGTGCTATCGCGCTGGTCGATATGAACGCCTTTTTCGCCTCCGTTGAACAGCTCGATTTCCCGCAGCTACGCGAGCAGCCTGTTGCCGTCACCAATGGCGAGAGGGGCACCTGCATCATCACCTCCAGCTACGAGGCGCGTGCGCAGGGCATCAGGACCGGTATGCGATTGCGTGAGGCGCGCAAGCTCTGTCCCGGGATCGTCCAGCGCCCCGCGCGCCCTCGCCGTTATGCGCAAGTCTCAACGAAAATCATGGGGGCACTGGCATGCATTACGCCGGATATCGAGATCTTCTCGGTCGATGAAGCCTTCCTCGACCTGACACATATGCTGCCGCTGCAGCAACGCGATCCCGAGTGGCTCGCACAAATGATCCAGCGCCAGGTATGGAATGCCTCCAGCCTGCCCTGCTCGGTGGGACTGTCAGGCGACAAAACAACCGCAAAAGTTGCCGCAAAACAGAAAAAACCGAAAGGCATCACCGTGGTGGTGCCCTGGCAGTCCGCTGCTTTTCTCGCACCACTGCCGGTCACAGACCTGTGCGGTATCAACCGTGGCATCGGCGGCTGGCTTGAGCAGCGTGGCGTCACAACATGCGGCCAGATGAGGCAGCTTCCCATCAGTGAACTGGCACGGCGTTTCGGTAATCCCGGCAGGCGTATCTGGTACATGGCACAGGGGCTGGACCCTGAACCCGTTATCACCACGGTTGCAGACCCCAAATCTGTCGGACATGGCAAGGTGATGCCACCCGGTACGACTGACAGGCGTGTCGTGCTGACCTATCTCGGCCACATGACAGTCAAGGTCGCTGCACGCCTGCGTCATTATGAACTGGAAGCGTCGCTGTTCTTTTTCGGTTTGCGCACAGACTATGGCTGGCTCGGCACCAAGGTG
This sequence comes from Solemya velum gill symbiont, assembly GCF_002020255.1. NCBI lineage: Bacteria > Pseudomonadati > Pseudomonadota > Gammaproteobacteria > Solemya velum gill symbiont. The sequence continues at coordinate 27,869 of NZ_MPQG01000013.1, forward strand.
AGGACCACGCCGACAAATGACAGCCATATCATCTACGAGGCCTGTATTGAATTCCTGCGCGATGAGTGGCGCGGCGAGGGAATCTCACAAATCCAGGTCACTGCGCTTAACCCGGCTCAAATGCAGATTCAGCCTGACCTGTTTGCCGTGGAGGACAACCGCAAGCAACTCCTTAACCGGACCGTGGATGCCATTAACAGCAAGTTCGGAGCACTCTCAATCGCACCCGGCATCCTGGTGCAACGCTCCGATATGCCGGACGTGATTGCACCGGCATGGAAGCCGATCGGGATACGCCAGACGATTGAATAAATCACGCTGCAGGAGCCCCGAGGCGGAGCTCCTACAATCCCACTTTCTGGCAAAGGGTCTAGAATATAGGCAGAGGTAACAGACAATGAAGAGATTACTGGTTTTGGTCGTTATGAGCATGTTGCTCGGCGGCTGTGTTCTGCCAACAGAAAAAGGCAACGTGAAAGAGGCTGATCCCGATAACAGAAACCACTTCGACAAAGTGACCCTGCGACCCGGCGATTCTGCAATCTGCATGGAGGAGCCATGCGCTGTCTATTTCGTCATGCCGTCCGGCGATGGTGAATTAACCATCAAGGGCAACAATGTCTACCCGGAAGCTTTTCCGGCAGGTCAGACAGTTTTCCTCGGCAGCTACTGGGGTGGCAGTTACACCTTTCATGCAGAGGGAACAGAGACCCCTGTCAGCTACCTGACAGTGATTCGCAGCGGTGGTGGCGATGGAGACTTCAGCAGCGGCCGGTGAAGTTTGAGTGCGCAGGATTGAGCTTGTCTGCCCTTGCACTATTTAAGAAGATCAAGCCAGCCAAGACCTGTGCTTGTCGTCAGGCGTGGTTTGTACTCAGCACCGACATATCCCTCGTATCCAATCGCATCGAGTACTGAAAGAATTTTCAGATAATCAACATCTCCGTTATCGGGCTCGCTGCGATCAGGCACAGCAGCGATCTGCACATGGCCGATGTAAGGCAGCGTCTGCTGCAGATGCCGCATCAGGTCTCCATGGGTAATTTCGATGTGATAGCAGTCGAACATCAGTTTCAGGTTGGGACAATCGACAGCATCAATAATATCGATTGCATGCTCCAGCCTGGAAAGATGATAACCAGGAACGTCACGCTGATTAATCGGCTCGATGAGGATGCCGATACCATGCCTTGCAGCCCTGCTGCAGGCGTAGTCGAGATGCTTTTTTAAGACGTGGTCCGCCACAGCGCCTGCGTCCGTAACGCCGGCCATGACATGGACACTCCTGCAGTTAACATCGGCCGCATAAGAGACTGCCTCGTCAATTGCCGCGACGGCCTCATCTTGGCGTCCCGGCAATGCACACAAACCGAAGTCGCCGTTTGACTTGTCACCCGCCCAGGTATTCAGACTCAGTAATGGCAGTTGCGTCTGTACGAGCGCCTCACGAACATCGGCTGAGGCGTAACTGAATGGCCAGTGACACTCAACTGCATCAAAGCCGGCACGCTCCGCAGCACGGATGGCATCAGCCAGTGGAAGCTCCTGCCACAGGAATCCGAGGTTTGCTGAAAATTTTCTCATCGTGGTTAATTACACTTCGAACAGGTTCGATGACCAGTAAAACATTAATCGATATGAATGACATCCAGCAGGATCAAGCCATCCCGAAAAAGTAACAGCGCCAGAACGAATAATGCCAAACCCAGCAGGCGTATTGTGTAGATATAGACAGTACCGCTCAGAAAAGATCTTGATTTCCCGACCAGTATCGCCAACAGGATTTTTGACCCGACCAGCAGGATGTAAAAACTGCCAATAAAAGCGAATGGAGCTGCCATATTCAGATTCATCGCCTTGCTCATGATCGGACCGCCCACACTGAACCAGAACAGGTACGGGTGGGGGCTCAGGGCATTGACCAGTATTCCTTTTGTCAGGGATCTTGGTTCTTCCGGCGGCAATTCGGATACGGGAACTTTCGGGTTCATGCCCTGGTAAGCCATGTACAAAATCACACTGCCCCCGATAAGCGAGATGATTCCGAGGAGAGTGTGAAATTCAGCCAGCTGTCCGACAACAAACAGGGTCAGCAGGATGATTGGCAGGTCGGTAACAAGTGGAGAGAGCGCAACCTTGATGCCGGATTTCATACCATGTTGAAGCGTTTCTGATATCACCAGCGTCAACAAGGGACCTGGTGCAACGCCTGCAGAGATTCCCAGCAAGATTCCGATCGATAGATATTCTGTCATGACAGGCTGTCAGCCACTTTTCTGTTTCTCGCGTATCAGTGCGATGAAGGCCTCGGCAACCGGATGGTTGATGTTGTCACGATGGCGGGCGATCCAGAGTGTCCTGAGTATACGAAAACCGCTGACCCTGATATGACAAAGGCTGCCTCGTTCAATCTCCTCCTCGACCGCGAACCAGGGCAGGAAGCTGACATGCTTGCCGTGATCTAGCATCTCCACGATGGTATCGGTAGAGCCCACTTCCATCGCAACCGGTATCTCGTTAATGCCAATATTTCTTAGCGCCTCGTCAAGGTTGGCGCGTACAGAGGCCTGGGGTTCACGCAAAACATACTTGAGACGAGTCAGTTCATCAATGGTGATTGATTCGCTCTGACAGAGGGAATGCCCGGATCCGCACACCAGCACCAGTTCATCATCCAGCCACTTCTGCACCATGATGTCAGGATGATCGGGCGCCTGCTCCATCAGTGCCAGGTCTGCGAGGCCGGTTGCCAGGTTTGTCTGGATACGCCTTGAGTAACGCATACGGCTCTGGATACGGTACTCGGGATGGACGTCATCAAATTGCAGCAGCAGGTCCGGCAACAGGTGTTCGCCGATGGCGAAAGAGACTTCAAGGCGCAGTCGATCATGCCCCTCGCGCAACAACTTGAGGTCATCAAGCAAAAGCCCTTGATGATCAAGAACCAGCCGCGCATAACTGTAGACACGATCCCCGGCCGGAGTGAGGCTCAGTTTGCGCCCCTTGCGCTGCATCAGGGTGACGCCATATCTCTCGTCGAGGGCACGCAGACGCTTGGTAACAGCCGGCTGTCCAACATTCATGGCACGCCCGGCCTGCTCTACTCCACCCAGCTCAACGACGGCGCGCAAGGTCGCCAGGGCTTTCAGGTCCGGTAGCTGTTTATATTCCATCACGGAATATTAGCATATTATAATTCATTTGAATATAAAGGGTTTAATCCCCAAAATGCGCCCGTGAAATACAAGGGTGTGAAGCGGTTCCTTCTATTTTGAAGTGCTTCACACCGGGCGTTTTGTGCACCTGCTATGCATATTTGAGCAGAGTTGAAACAAGCAAGGCGCCCTGGTGCCCCCCTGCCTTGTGGTGTGATCGTATTCCCGAACATGACCCTGCAGCGCATCACATTCTCAGGTTGAAGCTTCAGCAGCCATCTCTCCAGGCAGAGATGCCCGTTCTGTTTTGCCGCTAAATCATTTGCCAGGAGTCATATCTATGTCAGTCGAACACAGAAGAGCGGTAAAACGCACTCTGATCTACGGGACGATAAGCATCATCCTTTACGCCCTTCTCTACCACTTCGAGATGGATATTCTTGAACTCTCCCAGGAAGGTAAGTGGAACTTTTATATTCCCATGTTGATTGCCTTCTCTTTCTCAATTGTGCACGGCAATTTCACTGGCCAGTTCTGGGACATGTTTGGCGTTAAAGCCAAGACCACCAAGAAGTAAGGAAGAATATAATGGATATCAGTTTTATAGATTTGACGGCAGGCAGTGTCATCCTGCTCTTCCTCATCGGTTTTGTTGGTGGCCTGGTGAGTGGTTTTATCGGTTCCGGCGGTGCTTTCGTTCTGACTCCTGCAATGATGAACATGGGCGTAACCGCAATTATGGCCGTTGCTTCCAACATGGCACACAAATTCCCGAAGGCATTTGTCGGTGCAATGAAGCGCCACAAGTTTGGCCAGGTTGATGTCAAGCTGGGTATCGTGCTTGGCATCTCGGCCGAGGCTGGCGTGCTTTACGGCGCCGGGGTACAGGAAACCATCCGTGAACTCTTCGGCAAGGCCGGTTCAAACCTCTATGTCTCCTCGGTCTTCGTCGTGGTCCTGGCAATCGTCGGTGCTTATGTATTGCGTGATGCATACAAGATGTTCTATTCAAAGAACCCTGAAGAAGAGAAGAAGACCAAGCTCGCCGAATGGGTACAGTCAGTCCACATCCCGGGCACCATGATGTACTTCAAGTCGATCGATGCGAAAATCTCCGTACTTTTCACCATCCCGATCGGGTTTGCAACGGGTATGCTCGCAGCCACTATCGCGGTCGGCGGTTTTATCGGTGTACCGGCAATGATGTACGTACTGGGTGTTCCCGGTCTCATCGCCTCAGCCACCGAACTGGTTATCGCTTTTATTATGGGCATGGGCGGCACGATCAAATTTGCATGGGCAGGTTATGTTGATATCCGCCTTGCAATGATTATCCTCGCAGGCTCACTTTTCGGTGTGCAGCTTGGCGCAATCGGAACAACTTACGTAAAGCCTTACATGGTTAAAATCGTCATGGGTGTCATCATGATGATCGCCCTGATGAGCCGTGCCGTAGTCATTCCTGTCTATCTTTCAGAACTGGGCGAAATTGACCCTCTTGCACCGGGAACCATCACTATACTGAAGAACCTTAGCTTTGGATTGCTGCTGTTCGCGTTGACAACAGGTGCGGTGATCGTCTTCAAGGCCTTAATCAAGGGAATGCGGGAACACCGTGCAAAGATGGCTGCCGAGAATGCCGTACCAGGCACCTTCAGCGCACCTGAAGTTGATGTTGTAGAACATCAACTCTCGCCCACGGGGCGTCTTGAGCGCATCATGCTGGTGACAGATAACTCGGAGCACAGTGAGTCTGCGACTGCAGAAGCAATCAATATCGCTGCTCGCTGCAAGGCCGACCTCTTCGCCTTCAGTGTGCTGCCCACGCCAACCCTTGGGTCACCGCTTGGTCAGAACACCATGCACGATGTTGAGAAAAAGGCTGTTGTCGATCGTCTGCTGAAAGTACGCAAACAGGCAGAAGCAGTGGGTGTCAGCTGTGAGATCCTGCTGGGACATGGTGAAGAGCCTTTTGCCGAGATCGTTGACCAGGCCGAAGACAGCTCAATGGATATTATCGTTATGGGTCGCAGCGACACCAACGACCTGGTTAGATCCATGGTCGGCAGCACGGCCGAGAAGGTTATTGGCCACACTCACAGCGATGTTCTTGTTGTTCCCCAGGGCGGCAAAATCGAGGGCAAGGGCATTATCCTGCCTGTCGATGGATCACGTTACAGCGATGCTGCTGCCGTCACGGTACAGAATCTGGTCAAACAGTGCAGCGCACCGGTTACGATTGTCTCTGTTGCAGTTGATGAACGCCTCAAAGAGGATGCGATTGTGCATGCCGAGAAGGTACATCAATTCATGAAAGGCAATGGATTGGACGTCAAGGTTGACGTTCGGGTTGGTACCCCTTCGGAGGCAATTGTTGCTTCAGCCAGGGAGAACGGTGCTGACCTCATCGTCCTTGGCAGTCATGGCCGTACAGGTCTCGACCGCCTGCTGATTGGCAGTGTTTCCGAGCGGGTTATCGGTAATGCTGACTGTCCTGTCATGGTGGTTAAGCTGTAAGAAGCCTGGCTTCCATAGCAATAAAAACACCCGCATCAGCGGGTGTTTTTATTTGTATCTCGGATCAGTCGGTCAGATGCTTGTCAGCACTTGATAACAGAATATTTGAGCTTGGTCCCTTCTGAACTCTGAGCCTCGTACATATTTCGCTGGGCAATACCGTTAATCTTGGTGATCAGGGCCTCATTGATAAAGGGCATCTGCTGACTTTTGCCAAAACTGGCGATTGCGATACCAGTTGATATGCTCAGAGGCAGGTAGCTGTCATCATGAGGAATTGTCAGCCCGTTGAAGATCTCATCCAGTTTGGTTGCGTATTCTATCAGGCGCTTGGGATCGACCGTTGAGGTAAATGCAGCGAAGGTCTCACGGTCAAAACGACACACCTCTTCCTCGACACGCTCAAAACTGAATTTAAGCGCTCGCGCAAAGGACATGAGCGCACGATTACCGGTCACATGTCCGAACCTGTTGTTGTAATCAGCGTGGTTATCGATATGGAACATCATCAGGCACACGGCATATTTCAGGCGGCCGGCACGTTTCAGCTCCAACATCATCATGTCATGAAAGGCACCACGACTCATCAGGCTGGTCAATTCATCAGACGCTTTACTCATCTCCGTTACGATAGTAGCAGTAGCACCGGGAGCAGCTGTCGAGGTGGAAGTCAGGTGTGCAGCGATACGCATGCGCATCCTTGTCGCACTCATCGGCTTTTCAAGAAAATCGGTAGCACCGGCCTTGAGCGCCAGCGCTTCAAGGTTCTGATCACCAAGTGCGTTGTGCAGCAGAATGGAAGTCTGGGTGTAATCCGGTATGGATCGAACCTTGTTACACAGCTCAAGACCATCCATATTACTGCCATGCATCAGGATATCGATGATAATCAGGTTAGCCTTGTAGCCCTTGGAAAAGTAGACGAATGCCTCTTCCGTTGTATTGAATATCACCAGCACTGCCATCTCATCGAGACGCTCAGTCAACATGCGCTGTGATTCAGGATCATCCTCAACGATAACGATCGTATAATCTCTACTGTAATCTTTTGCCATGCATCACCCTATTACTCATCATTACTGCAAACTATCGGCTCCTAGTCGCTAGTATGCCATCATTTTTATCATTTTAGTTTCATTCGGGGAAAATTTCTTCAATCCGTTTATTTTAACCAGGCTTCCAACTTCAACTGCAGGTCATCAAGATGGGCCGACTTGCTGATGTAATCATCCATGCCACTATCAAGGCATTTCTTTATATCATCAGCCATTGCATTAGCTGTAACGGCAATCACCGGCAGGTGAGCGCCCGTCTGTCGTTCCGATTCACGAATTCGATTGATCAGTTCGTAACCATCCATCAACGGCATCTGAGATATCACTGAGAAGCAGGGCATAAGAGCCTGTTTGCAGGGATTCCCAGGCTATCGCGCCATTATCAGCGAAATCGGCATCGACACCCAACATCTCCAGTTGTTTCTCGAGAAGCATCTGGTTTATCTCATTATCCTCGGCAACCAGAATCCTTGCTTGAGATGTATGCCATTCCATAATTGTTCCTCTCCATGTCCTTGCTCTCGTTAAAGAGCTAAAGTATCAGTATACTGTATACAGATGTAGAGCGTTAACTTGCGCAACCCGGGAATCTGCGCTTCACCGGACTCAGGACGGCAACTTCCTGTCCCATTTTTCCAGCCACTCCAACATCTGGTCAATTGGCATCGGCCTGGCAATGAAGTAGCCCTGCACCATGTCGCATGAGAGCTCGGCAACAAGATCCCAGTCCTCGCGATTCTCGACACCTTCTGCAATGGTCTCCAGGTCAAGTTTCCTGGCCAGGTCGATACTTGATTCAAGAATCGCACGTTGCGAATTGTCATGGCATGCCCCGTGTACAAACGCGCGGTCGATTTTCAGTTCGGAAAAAGGTGCGCGCTGCAACTGCTCCATGGATGAGTACCCTGTACCAAAATCATCGACAGAGATTGCAAACTTGTTAAGACTGAGACGCGTCAGAATCTCCATGGCCGAGGTGATATTGCTCATCAACTGGCTCTCGGTGATTTCCATGATGATGAAGGATGGATCAACACCGACCTCATTGGCCTGGGCGACTGCATAGTCAGGCCATTCAAGATCAGTGAGCGTTTCAACAGAGATATTGACCCCGACCTTGATCGTGTATCCTGCCGCAATGAGTTTCGCGAGATTTCTGAGAGACTGCCTGTAGACAACACGCGTCAGGGCATCGACAAGGCCATTCTCTTCGGCCATGGTAATAAAGTCGTCTGGTGAAATTCTGCCCTTTTCAGGGTGCTCCCAACGCACCAGTGCCTCAGCGCTGATCACCTCAAGAGTGTTGACACTTACCTTGGGCTGCAGGTAGACCACCAGCTCATCATTCTCGATAGCATGACGCAACTCATCTACACTGACATTGATACTGGTACCGGCAACCCGCTTCTCCTGCTGATCTACTTCCTGCCGCATCTCGTGCAGCTTGTCGAGATAACCGCTCACCTCATCCGGCATGATCGGTTTGGTCAACACACCCAGCACCCTGAGATTATGTTCAGATGCCAACTTGCCAACCATTTTCAGGATACGCTCATCCTCGCCACTGATAGGAATCACGGCGCCCTTGTAGTCTGTTTCAGAAAGATGACGCAAAAATGTGATGCCATCCATCTCCGGCATATTCAGGTCACACATGACAACATCGATCTCTCCTGCGCGCACTTCAAGCACCCGAAGTGCATCCACACCAGATACAGCCGTTTCGACGTCACTTACACCCAGGTCGTTAAGTGTCATGGTGCCAATCTCGATGATCAGTTCATCATCATCGACCAACAGAACAGTCGGTGCCTGAGGCACTGCTTCAGACTGCACATTGATTGCGCCAGTTTCGCCTGCCTCACAGTAAAGAGCGATCTTCCTGGCGACCTTTGCAAACTGTTCGTCCAGACTCCAGACCAGGCTGTCGATACGGTCCCACTGCGCCGCCTTCCCCGCAGATTCGAGCACCGCGCAGTTGTTTGCAAGCCCATGTGCTCCCATACTCCGTGCTGAAGATTTAAGCTTGTGTGCATGCTGCCTGACATCGTCAGCAAGGCGTGCCTGCTGTGCGCTACAGATATCCCTGATAATGGCCGGGGTAGATTCAAGAAATGAATCCAGTAGTTTGCAGTGCCTACCGTGGTTGTCACCAACCAGGTCATTGAGCATGCCGAAATCGATCAACTCCCGCGTGTCAGTCGAATCCTCAACCATTTCCTGTGACTGGGTCTCGCTCTCCGTGTCACCCCTGCCGAGATAGTCGTCGATAATGTTTTGCAACTCCGTCAGACTCACAGGCTTGCTGAGGAAGGTATCCATACCACATTCGATACAGCGTTTCCGGTTCTCCGCCGTATTATTCGCAGTAATCGCGGCAATCGATATGCGTTTACCTGTGGACTGTTCCTTTTCACGAATTTCCGAGGCCAGCTCATATCCATTCAGGCAAGGCATCTGCAGATCCGTCAGAAGAATGTCGTAATCCTTCTTATTCATCATCTCCAGTGCCTGCCGACCATCACCCGCGATATCAATTTGAATCCCCAGCAGTTCCATTTGCTGCCTTATCACGTCCTGGTTAGCCATGTTGTCTTCAGCTACGAGTATATTGATATTCGTTACATCTGATTCCTGAACAGGTAAATCGGCCTGTGGACCGCATCCTGCTTCATAACGCTTCGGGGCAAAGTCGGCGTCAGTTACTGCAAACTCGATCCAGAATGTCGAACCCTCATTCTCAACACTCTCAAAACCGATAGAGCCCCCCATCAATTCGACCAGCTGACGAGTGACCAGCAGTCCGACACCAATACCCTGGCCCCCTTCTTGATTCACGTTCAAATTAATCACAGGTTCGAACAGCCGGTGTTGCCGCTTTTGCGGTATACCAAGGCCTGTATCACTAATCTTTATTCGCACCAGGTTATTATCAACCGCCTTGCACGTGACAGCTATTTTTCCATGTTTCCGGTTGTATTTAACTGCATTTGAGAGCAGGTTCAAGATCACCTGTTTCAAGCGAGTGTAATCAGCCTTGATATAACAGGTATCGCACACTGCACCACAACCGGATGTGTCAAATTCCATCGAGATATCATGTGCGTCAGCAACTTGCTGAATTGACTCCATACACTCACTCACGACATGACTGACAGGGACAGGCTCCAAACTCAGTTCGATTTGATCTGATTCAATTTCGGAGAGATCGAGCACATCGTTGACCATTTCAAGCAGGCGCTCTCCCGCTGTGCGGATTTGATTCGCATTAGCTTTGCCTGTCTCATCAAGATGCCTGTTGAATTCAAGCAGCTGTGCAAATCCCGTTATGGCGTTGAGCGGCGTACGCAGTTCGTGGCTCATGCTGGAGAGAAATTGTGACTTTACCTGGCTTGCTTTCTCTGCACTCTCTTTTGCGTCAATCAACTCCTGCTGAAAACGCTTGCGTTCGGTGATATCTCGAACCAGGAAGCTGTAGCGCTCACCATCTTGCATGGTGACGCGGGTGCCAACAACTTCAAGGGGAAACAGTGAACCACCAGGTGACTTACCACTCACCTTGATCACCTTGTCGAGAGAAGCTTGGCCGATCTCACCATTGATCAGGTTTTGGCATTCGTCATCCTCATTCATGCACTGAAGCAACAAACCGATTGGTTCGCCTGTCATCTCCTCTGCAGTCCGCCCAAACATCTTCTCTGCCGACTGGTTAAAAAGATCGATGTTGCCTTTATCATCCATGGTGATTAGTGCATCAACCATTTGTGACAGAAGTGCAGTCTGGAACGCACCACTGTCCCTCAGTTGGCGGCCACGTTCAGTTGCCTCGATCCTGCTCTTGATATTATCGACTGTTGCCTTGTATATGTCGTTTGATGTCTTTATCAGGTAAACAGCTACTGTCGGCATTACGACAGCAAATATCAACGCCAGTTGGGTGCCCTCCATAGCAAGGCGTATGCCGAAAGGAATGAACAGCGAGCCGATAAATACCAGCGGTGGCAAGCGCATGTAAGAATGACTGCCGACAGCCGCGGCTCCCATGGTGATCATCGCGCAAGCGATCACGACCTGGTAAAGAGGATCGCCGGCCGGGAAAAACCAGACCGCAGCCCCGCCCCATATCAGGCCAGCTACAGTAGAATCCGTCAGAAAAAGATTTTCCCAATAGTTGGTCGTGTGTTGAAGTGCCGACCTTTTATAACTGGGAACCAGCAGTATCCTGATGCCGGCGTAAACATACAGGATACTCAACCAGACCAGCAGAGGAAGTGTTGACTCGCTTTGCTGCCACATGGCTGCAACAAAAAGAGGACCAGCCACAAGGTGACCGACGGTGCTGGCAGGCAGGATTTTAAACAGCAGGTCAAGCTGCGCCCATCTGACCTTGGCCGTTATCGGCTCTGCGAACTCCTTTTCGTGGTGCAATCGATTGCTCATCCAGGCATCTTAGGCTGAACAGTACGTCTCTATCCAGGAAGCGACGGCAGAATAGTTGTCATCGAGCTGTGAAACCAGGCTGTTAATCTGATCCCACTGCGACTCTTTTCCTGCCTTTTCCAGCCCCTCGCACAGATCGGCCAACTGGCTTGCTCCCATGCTGCGTGAAGATGACTTCATCTTGTGCGCATGTTGCCTCACGGCATCCACATCGTGTCTTTCATGAGCTTGCTTGATATCCTCGATGATTTGCGGTGTTGATTTGGTAAATGACTCAAACAGCTTGCAATGCATCATGCGATTGTCACCCACAAGTGACGTTAGCATGCTGATATCAACTCTCTCTTCTGACATATTGGCCACATCTCCTTATTGCTTATGATTACCTATATTCAAGACAACCAGTTTCCTTGTTCAGAAAGAGGGCATCCGTATAGTATTAGCTACTCCAAAATTGATGGTATCACGTTAATTCAGAAAAATCGGCCTGTAAAAACCTGAATGACTTATACCATGTGTGCATGGTCAGATATCGCCAGAGATCATCATCTTGCAGTGTTGATTGATGGCAAAACCGGAATTGAAACTGAACACAAAGATTGTGTCGCAACTTAGACCGATCTGGATTCAGTCATAAATTTTCTGCAACTCTGTGATTGGCAAATTCACCCGCTTGGCGATAGCTAGCGCAACTGATTTACTACAGCCTGAGTTGATGAGGTCCTTGCAAATTTTTGCCGGAGAGACCCCAGAGTTTTTCAGTCCAAGTGCATGCTCCAGCATCACCTCCCAGAAGAGGATATCAGCCTGTTTCCTATCATTTTCACGCCTGTCGAATGAATCCTTCTGGTACTCTCTTTTATTGGTGGGCGTTCCATACTTGCCACCTGTGTGCAGGTGTTGCGTGTCATATTGACGTCTCTTTTCAGGATCCGTGAGAACACGATAAGCTTCGGCGATCTGTACAAATCGCTCATGCGTATCATCCTCGTTACCATTGCGGTCAGGATGCCACTTCATCGCCTCTCTGCGATAAGCATTTTTCAGTGCTGCGACTGTTGCCGACTGATCAACACCAAGTAAATGATAGTAGCTTTCCAAATCAGCCTCCCACACTTGCAAATTGCAAGCATGTAACCATCCATAATATTGAATCTATTGTTTATCTAAACATAAGATTTATGTCTACAGGGTTTCACAACCACTCTTTCCAAACAACCCAGGTCAGTTAAGAAATAAAACCCGGTCTCATACTTTTACAGTAGACTAAATAATTAAACAGCACTTCTGTCGAGCCATGCTCGTGACACAAAACAGAAACAGTATTGCTACTGAAAACCTCACGGGGTGACATTCAGCTATGTATACAAAATTCATCCTTTTTTCTATTTCAACGCTATTGGCAATCGCTGTTCTGCAGCATTTTTGGCCGCAGGCTTTGTGGCTGTTGCTGATCATCCTCCCACTAATATCTCTCGGCCTCTATGACCTGTTGCAAACCAGGCATTCGCTCAAACGTAACTACCCCCTGTTTGGGCACGGACGCTGGATCATGGAGTGGCTGCGACCATTCATCCGTCAGTATTTCATCGAATCGGATACTGACGGAACGCCTGTGAACCGTATGTTCCGCAGTATCGTTTACCAGCGCGCAAAGGGGCAACGTGAAACGGTGCCATTTGGTACCCGCGTCGATACCTACCGCACCGGTTACGAGTGGATCGGCCACTCACTCTCTGCGATCGATTCAGATGAGATGAATATGGATATGCGCATCCGGGTCGGTGGACCGGATTGCACTCAACCGTACGATGCAAGTATTTTCAACATCTCCGCGATGAGTTTCGGCGCCCTCAGCAAAAATGCAATTCTTGCCCTTAACGGCGGAGCACGTAAGGGCAACTTTTATCACAACACTGGTGAGGGTGGCATCAGCCCTTACCACCTGGAAGCGGGTGGAGACCTGGTGTGGCAAATCGGAACCAACTATTTCGGATGTCGTGACGAAAATGGAGACTTCTCCAGTGAGGCGTTTCGCGAAAAGGCTACGCTGCCGAACGTAAAGATGATTGAAATCAAGATATCGCAAGGCGCCAAGCCGGGACATGGCGGTATTCTGCCTGCCGACAAGAACACACCTGAAATTGCTGCAATACGCGGCGTACAGCCCGGAACACTAATTAATTCACCACCCAGCCACTCGGCATTTGGCACTCCGATCGAACTGCTCGATTTCATCCGGCAGCTGCGCGAACTGTCAGGCGGAAAGCCGATCGGATTCAAACTCTCCATTGGTCGCAAAAGCGAATTTGTAGCCATATGCAAGGCGATGGTAGAAAAAGGTTTCACACCCGATTTCATTACCATTGATGGTGGCGAGGGTGGCACTGGTGCAACACCACTGGAGTTTGCCAACTCCATCGGCATGCCGCTGCGGGAATCAGTGGCGTTTGTCGACAGTTGCCTGACCGGATTTGGCATACGTGATCAGATTCGTCTTATCGCCTCGGGAAAAATCTTCTCGGGTTTCCACCTGGTAAAGAACATTGCACTGGGAGCGGATATTTGCAATAGCGGCAGGGGCATGATGATGGCGCTTGGATGCGTACAGTCACTGGTGTGTAATAACAACCACTGTCCGACAGGCGTTGCCACGCAGAATCCCCTTCTCTATCGCGGCCTCGTGGTCAGTGACAAGCGAGAACGCGTTGCACGCTATCACCGCAGAACTGTGCATGCCACGGCGGAGATCATCGCCGCCGCAGGTCTGTGCCACACATCAGAATTGACACGCACACACATATACCGTCGAGTCAGCCAAGAGACCATACGTCGCTATGACGAAATCTTCCAGTACATCAAGAACGGTTCATTACTGACAGAGAACCCACCGGAAAGCTGGAGACTCTGTCTTGAAGAGGCAACCTCCAGCTCTTTCCGCCCGAAACACTGCCTCACGGAAATGGAAATGCAACCAGACGAAATTAAGGATGGTTCGACCATCAACAAGCCTGACATCGAGGAGATATCATGAGCGATACCCTGCCTGACTGCCCGGCATGCAATTCTGAATATACTTACGAACAGGGCGGTATGTTCGTCTGCCCTGAATGTGGTCATGAATGGTCAGCGAATGAAGTCGAGGATATCGTCAGCAGCGGTGTTACGGATGCAAATGGCAATCAGCTCAACGATGGCGACAGTGTCACTGTCATCAAGGATCTGAAGGTCAAGGGATCATCCGCAGTAGTCAAGGTTGGAACCAGGGTGAAGAATATCCGTCTTGTTGATGGTGACCATGATATTGACTGCAAAATCCCGGGCATTGGCGAGATGCAGCTGAAGTCAAAATTTGTAAAAAAAGTGTAACGCCACCAGCCAGTGTGCGACAGCCTCAGTCAGTCGAAAGCTGTGACTCGACGCGGTTACGTCCCGCTTCCTTGGCCCTGTAAAGCGCCCTGTCTGCACGCTTGATCATCTGATCCAGATCCGTGTCTTCCGGTTGTAGTGATGAGACGCCAATCGAAATTGTGACACTGACTCTCTCGCCAGTTGAGGTGACAACAATACGTTCAGCCACCATGGCACGCAGACGTTCGGCTATCTCATTTGCGGTATCGGATGGGGTCTCCGGCATCAGTACAACAAACTCTTCACCACCAAAACGAGCCGGAATATCCGAGCTGCGTAAACTCTGCTCCAGGCCGGTAGCCAGTGCGATGAGAATATGATCACCAACCCCGTGCCCGTAAGTATCATTGACTTGTTTGAAGTGGTCCGCATCGAGAATCAACAGCGAGAGTGGTCGCCCATAGCGATGTGAACGGTCCACTTCCGGTTCGCCCAACCTGTAGAACTGGCGTCGGTTATTGATTCCGGTGAGGGGATCAGTACGCGCCTGTTCCTGGAGTTGTTTCTGGCGTTGATTCAATTCAGACATCAGGAGATTAAAGGCATTTGCCAGCGTTGCCAGCTCATCATTACCAGTGACAGACAGCTTCCTGTCATATCTCTGCTTTTCATGCATACGTCCAATATCATCAGCCATGTTTCCAAGTACCCCGGCCACTCTGCGCTGCAGGGTAACACCAAGATAGATGGCCAGAATAACAATCACGAGCAAGGTAACAATATAAATTGTCAGCCTCTGCAGGGAGACGGCCAGCCTCTCCTGGATCTGCTGGTCGATGGCTTCATTGATTGCCTTGCTGACATCATGCATGGCATCGATGCGACGTGTGGCAACACTCCACCACTGCCATGGATCGATATCACTGTATCCGCTGCGAAGATAGTCAAATGCTAGCAGGGCGGGTGCGTCATCAATCCTGACTTTCCGGTCTATTTCACCGATATCTGCCTCGTTATTCCACATTGCTTGAATGACATCCATCTGATCCCGGTATGACTTGATCACGTTCTGAATTGTCGTGACGTGGTATAAATCATAAGCTGTGAGGCCAGGCAACCCCCTGTACTCCTGCAGAATCCTCTCTGCATTCCGGACACGCTCCATTAGACTGTCGCGGTAGACATCATCTCCACGGATAACATAGTTTTTAAAATCATGGATCATGCCGCCGTAACCGATATGACTCTGCAGCTGATTGAGCAGGGCATTGCGCTCCGCTCTCTGGTTTGCTGCCGCTCTTAACCTCTCGAATTGATTCTCACCTGACAGCTCAAGCTTTTCATGCAGCATATGGTGAAAACGTGGATATGACGCCAGTTCAAAATACTGGTGCAACACTTCTTGCTGGGCTACGTAACCATTGGCCCTGCGGAACTCCTGCAGACTCATCTCTGATGAAGAGAAACTGTTCATCAGCAAGCCTCTCTCCTGCCCGGCTTTCTCCTCAAGCTGCAGCAACAGGGCAAGCGCATTTGCATGCCGCGATGTAACGTAATCCTGGCTAACCAGTTCGAGATGATTGAAAACCTGCAAAATGGCATCATTCAGGTCTGTGTAGGGCTTCAGAAACTCCATCGATTTTCCAGCATCGACGAGATCACGGCATTTCGGCAACTCATCAAGTTGCAGCATCACGTTATCAAGCAGTTCGACTACATCTGGGTTGGCTATTGAATTCCGGGCAATCTCTATTCTTTCGAGTAGATTTGCGATTGTCATGTCTGTTGCCTGGCGCAGAACGACCATTTCTCGCTCGAACTCTTCTCTGCCGGTCGAAACAAACCCGGAGCTGATACCACGCTCCTGTTGCAAGTCATGCAGCAAGGTGTCGAGAATAGAAGTGACTGCAGCGAAACACTCTGTGTAGACACTGTTTTGATATTGCTGCCATTTCTGATGAATGCCACTGCTGATCAGGAGCAGAATCAACACCATGGGAGCAAGCATGAACAGCCACAGCTTTGCACGGACATTGAGATTATCCAGCCAGGCTACTGTCACTTAGACTCCCTTTGTTTAGAATTATATTTTTTCAGATTCTACACTATAGAGTATGTCTATACTAAATGGGTAATCAGCCTACTCAATACATCAAAGAAGGTCTCTATTTGCACAATGCATTCAACCATTAACTGCTATGCTGTTAATAAGCAATATGAGTGATCGTTTTTTCAATCGCCAGATGAAGCAATGGGCATGCAGAAGAGACTCAGGACGTGGGTAACAATTGTTTTACTTGGAGCAGCACCTCAACTACAGGCTGCTGCCGTTCCGTCTCACTTGAGCTCATTAGCCTCCGGGCTATACCGGTCACTGGATTCTGAATTCAAACAAGCTGCATCAGACAAGGAACGAGGATGGGCTATTCTGCAGGCCCAGCAGGTACTACGACAATATGGTGTACACCGTTGGGCGCAGTCAGAGATTACCCTTCCCGAGCTTGCTGATTCAATAGCAGCCTTGCTGAAGATCGATTTAAGCAAACCAAATGAAGCGGAGGCGTTAAATCACTTTCTCTTGCAGATCAGCGAGGGAGATACCGAAGAAGCACTGGACAAACTCTATATCTCACTTGAAAGAGCTCCTTTGTCAGATGATGAACAGCGCCAATTAAGCGAGCAGTTCAATAAACTCCATAGTGACTCTTTTAGCACCATGGAAAAGAGCCATAGGCTGGGAGATTCCGAAACAGAGCCGACTGTTGACTTGATGTGGGAGCCATTTGACGGAGATTTCCAGGTCCTGGTTAAAGAGCCCGGCAGTGAATATGTCGAACCCTACCAAGCACGTTTTCGGGCGGATACCATGCCCCACTATGATACTGACAAGAACCTCTTTTCTGTCGATGCCCAACCGGCAGCACAGCCTGTTATACCCACTCTTGCAGAAGATCTCGAATACATTGACCGTGAAATCTATGGTGACTGGCAAACAGGCGAGGGACACCGCTGGAAAATCGTCTCCCCCGATGCAGCCGGGGAAAAGGATTTACCTGAACTGGATGACACCCTCTCATCACGCGCAGCCAGGATCACCGCTCTCGATGAAGAGATCGCCACCCTGCAAGCAAGCAAGGTTTACCAGTGGCGCAACCTGGAAACGGATGAAATAGTGAAGCAGGAGAAGTTCCGGCGCCTGAAAGAGCCGTGGTTTTACGAGGGACAGGTTTACCGGGAAGAGAACACCGAAACCGAGATAGCCCGCCTGGAAGAGGAACGGCGCCTGCTGGCAGAGCAGGAAGTACCACTGGTGCAACAACACGACCCGGTCGGTTTCGATAACGTACAACAAGAAGGTGCGACAAACATCGACATCCACGTCATTGAAGCCGGCGGCTGCAGCTACAGTTACGACCAGGCAGTCATTACCGGGAGCAGCATCCGCGCCCGCAGAACGCTGGTGCAGCAATGCGACATCATCAACCTGCCACAGACAGTGATCGACCAGCTACTGGCAAGCTGGAGCCCGCCGGAATGGATAGAACTGGAAGCCGAGATCGATCTTGCCGGCGGTGAACTGCGCGTAGAAGGCAAGAAGTGGAGAATGCATGTCACCTACGGCAGCATGGACTACAAGGTCGGCAATATCCATACGCCCTACTCCCACACGCTCAGCCTGTTCCGTCCACCACGCAAGGCTCCCTGAGAGAACCAGTTACAGTTACTAGTTCCCACCCGGCGGTATAAGACCGATATCAAGCTCGAGGTAGGGACCACTGGCATCCTGGAGAGCACCGGCCGGAATCCTGCAGGCTGTCGTTGATCCCTGTTGGCGGCAGGGGTGTCCGCCGACTCTTGTCTCCAACACCATCTCGACCGGCGGCTCGTAGACCATGCTCACCCGCAGGCTCTCGTAATCGCGAAAAGCATTATTTCTTGCCAGGTGGAAACCGCTTTCCGGGTCGTATGCCGCCCACAGGCGATAGAGCTGGCGGCTCAGATCATTGTAGATGTCTGTCACTGCCCAGTATGCACAGGAAGCCTGCATCCAGGCACGGTAACGTAATGCCTGCTGCATTTGCAGAAGAAAGATGTCAGACCAGATTTCCCGCTCTGCCTCCTGCAACTCGTTCTGGTACCAGCTGCGAGCCAGGCCCGTTGCCAGGCTGAAGGCGATCGAGGCCGCTGATCCGCCAACCGCCTTTCTCAGGTTGCGCGCATCACTCAGCTTGACGCGCAAACCCCTCAACCTCACTTCCTCGGCAGCGACTCTTCTGACCAGTTCATCATAGTGGGAAACAGCACTCGACCAGTTGATCTCGGCCACGCTGTCGACCGCCGCAACCGAGTTGGGCAAGATGGCCCGCAGGCGTGACAGGGACTCCTCCCTGGCAGTTCGTGCCGCGGCCACTGCCGTCTCATCTGTTGAGCTGCGCATTGTTGCCTCGGCAGCCTCGACAGCATCAAGCAGCCCGGCTGCCTCTTGCTGAACGCTGGTGACAACACGACTGGCACCGGGGCCTGAATCGTTTGCCAGCCTGCCCAGCATCTCCTGCCGCCCCCTGAGTGCAGCCCGTCTCTCCCCGATAGAGGTGCTTTCATGCATCAGCAAGCGATCCGCGCTGGAGATGCGCCTCGCCAGGTTCTCCCTTGCAGCAGTGTCGAGCTCCCGGTAAGTTAAGTGCGCAGCCTCGATACGGGCACCCACCAGGTCATAAAGGCGTTGCCGGCCAGCCTCGACGCTGCCCCTGTAATGCATCCTGGTCCCGGCATGTTCCGCTGCCGCCCTGGTTGTATTCAGCAAGGTTGATACGGCATGGTTAGGAATGTCACTGAGTCTTTGATTGACGTTCCCGTACTCAGCAGGGACCGAAGCCGGATCGAACAGGGTGGTGACGGCCTCGCTCAAGCGAGTGTTGGTCAGGTCGCATACAGATTGCGGATCCGGCAAGCCGTTCTCCTGGTCTTCGTGCGCCTGGTGGAACGCCTGCCGCAGGTTTGTTTCATCGTAATTACTGAAGACTACGCCATCTTCGTGTAACAGGAACTGGAGAATTGGTGTCGTGATAATCTCCACGGCCAGGCCCGCTGGCCCTCCTGTCGCAAACGAGAGCGCCAGCTCGCCTATCTTGCTACCCGCTTCTGCTGCGGCCATCTTGAGGGCGTTGCGCCACTGCAGCCAGCGAAGATATTCATTCTTGCCTGTCAGTTCATTGAAGACTTCCATGTAATCGGACTTGAAATCTCTGCGCAGTTCAGTGGTTCTGCCCAAAAGATCCCTGACGGTGTCGAGCTGTTCTTTCAGGCCCAGTATGTCTGCGCGAAGAGCCGAAGGAATCGCTTCGTAAACGAGGCGCCTGTCAGCTGCCGCCTCGATGCGGGCCAGCTTTCTCTCCCTGTCCAGCAGCTTCTGGCGCATGGAGAGCTGGATCTTGCCGGTTTCAAGCCGTGCGATTTCCCCAACCTGGTGTTCAACCCTGCCGCTGATCAATTCATGGTCTCGGGAGATTCGCGCCAGTGCTTTTTGCGCGTCGAGCAACCTGTCGCTCGCCTCGTCGGCATCAGCCTCCAGGCGTTGCAGTGAGGCTCGCCTCTGTTGCGGGGTTTCGCTTTCCATGCGTGTCGTTATGCCCAGCTCTTCGC
Organism: Solemya velum gill symbiont; assembly: GCF_002020255.1. Taxonomy (NCBI): domain Bacteria; kingdom Pseudomonadati; phylum Pseudomonadota; class Gammaproteobacteria; species Solemya velum gill symbiont. The sequence continues at coordinate 48,030 of NZ_MPQG01000013.1, forward strand.
TCACGAGGCGAATCGCTTCGCGGATGATTTCATTCTGGCTTTTGAGGTCATCGATATTGCTGAATATCGAAGCGATAGCATCGTTATTCAGCCTATTGACGCCGTTCTGATGATCGAGAACCATGCCCTCGAGTCGCTCAATATCCGCCAGGTTGCGGCGCAGGGTCTCATAGGAGCCGCGCAAGCGGGGATGAAAATCATCGGGAATCTCATCTTGCGGTTGTGCCTGAGGAGGGTATCGCCTGTTGGCGTAACGCTGCCATGCCGCATCATAGGCTGTCGCCAGCCTGTCCACCTCAAGCTGCTGGGCATCGAAAGCATGTTTCAGCACCGAGGCTTCGTCGATATTGGCCGCCTGCTCTTCCCGGTAGCGGGCAAGACTCCTCTCTGTGTCCGCAATCTCACTGCTGGCGTCATTTTTCGCCAGCTGGTAAGCGCGGTCATTGATTTTCGGCAGGGAGAGGTAGAGCTGGCTTCCCGGCCATGGCGTGTAGTTCCACTGGTCATTGAAAGTGGAGCCGTCGGGTTTGATGTGTTCAGTGCCGTCCGACAGGGTCAGCCTGGTAATCGCCCCCTCGTCACTGCGCTGAAGGGCAAAATGGTGACGCTTCCACTCAGGCGAATCGAAACCGGGAAAGGCGACCTGGACATCAGCCTGCAATATATCGCCCTGGATTAGTCCGCGCAGGTGCACTTGGTTCTGTGGCACGTAGGGACTGGCATTCAACTTGGTTGCAGTGACATTGCCTGCATCACTGGTCTCAAAACGGGTGAAAAAGCGAAAAGGCCCATATGCCTGGGTTGAGCCCTCCACAAGCCAGACACCGGTAACAGTGTCCGGGCCGGAAAGAGCTGCCTCGGAAGAGAGCATGAGCATGCAAAACAGGATGATACGCATAACAGGTCCACCGGTATCCCTTACTATCAGTCTAGCAGCCAATCCCGAATGTAGAAATCCATGCTCGTGGCACATTTCCCCATGGTTTCAGGTTTCACTAACCATGACTATACTTGAATTATAGATACCCGAGCTCATCCATAGGAAAGCCGATGAATCATTTTCTCAAGAAGCTGGCGTTTCTTTCGCTGCTGGTTGCTTCCATTGCACCAGTATCCTCTATGGCTCAAACCAACATGCTATTCATCCTAGACGGATCGAACTCCATGTGGGGACAGATCGACGGTACTGCCAAGATTGACACCGCCAAGGATGTCCTTGCATCTCTACTGACCGGTCTGCCTGAAGGCACGCGTGCCGGCCTCATGGTGTATGGCCATCGCGACAAGAATTCCTGCGACGATATCGAGCTGGTTTCTGCAATTGGCACCGATTCGGCAGCCTCTCTGTCAAACAAGATCAGGGGACTGACTCCGACAGGTAAGACGCCCATCGCAGCTGCCCTGAATGCCAGTGCGAGTGCATTTGCCAACCTGCAGGATGCCAATAACCATGTGATCCTGATCTCGGACGGACTAGAAACCTGTAACGGCGATCCCTGTGCTGCGGCCGCGGCGCTTGCAAAGGCAAACATCCAGCCGCGCGTTCATGTCATTGGCTTTGATGTCGGCAAGGAAGAACAGGCACAGCTTGAATGCATACCAAAAGCCGGTAACGGACGTTATTTCAATGCAAGCAATGCAAATGAACTCAAAGCGGCAGTTGCCGAAGTCAAACAAGTCGCCGAACAAAGCCTGCCTGAACCCGAACCTGAAAAACGCATTGTTGAACTCTTCCGGGATGACTTTGACGGAACAGAGCTGAAAGAACACTGGGAGGTCATCAACCCGGACCCAGAGGCCTTCATTGTTGAAAATGGCGAACTGCTGATGGTTGGCGGCAGCCAGACACCGACACTGAATACAGGTCAGTCAGCTAACGTATTCAAGCTTACCAATGAAGTGCCAAAAGGCAACTGGACCCTGTCTGCTTCATTCAACATCGACTTCCAGACTGAGAAAGAAGCCATCTTCTTGGGGCTCTACAATACGGAGAAGGACTACCTGGTTGTCCAGCCGATGGCCGTGCACTGCGGCAACTGGGGCAACCGTCTCTGTTTCGGCATCGAGGCGATCAAGATGTCGAATGGCGAAATCACGAGATTCGATAAATGGCTGATACGGGAACAGGGTTTCGAAAGCTTTGTATTCGATGAAGCAGTCATGACTGTCATGCAGCCAATCGAGATGCGTATCATCAAGGAAGGGCGTAAATACCGTCCTGGAATTTTATGGCAATCGCTCAATCCCGAGACCAATGCCACTGAAGAGAAATGGGTGGAACTGGAGAACTTCACCATTTTGCGGCAAAAAGGCAAGCCGGCGATGGGCATTTACCAGAAGAGTGTTACCAACGGTGAATCTGCTGCATCGATCGACTGGATCAAAATCGAGGGGGAAGAGTAATCTTTCCGAACTGGGTGGACACATGAACACGAATTTGAACAAAATAGATAAGAGAGTGATTCCCATGCACATTATTAAATTCATTTCAGTAATCTTACTTGCTGCAGCATGTTCTCAAATCATGGCAGCCGAGGTATTTTTCGATGACTTCGAGGGCGACGATCTGAAAGAGCACTGGGAAGTGATCAATCCCGATCCCGATGCCTTTATAGTCGAGGAAGGCAGCCTGCTGATCCTTTCCAATGGCAATACAGATCCGATTGCAACTGGAAACACTCCGAACATCCTCAAGCTGACAAATGAACTGCCAAGCGGCAACTGGGTTCTCTCAACCTCGTTCACGGCTGACTTCCAGACCGAACAGGAAGCTGTCTTCCTTGGGCTGTATACAGATAATAAAACCTATGTCATCGTCCAGCCTAGGGCCTTCCATTGCGGTAACTGGGGCAATCGTTTGTGTGTCACCGTAGAAACCATCAAGATGTCAAAAGGCAAGCCGACTACATTCAGCAAGCGACTGGTATGGGAACAGGGTTTCGAGAACTTCGTTTTCGATGAGGCGGCGGCAACCATTTCGCAACCGATAGAGATGCGCATCGCCAAGGAAGGCCGCAAGTACCGCGCAGGCATCCAGTGGAAAGTCACCAATGCCAAGACCAAGGTGACCACAGAAAAATGGATCGACCTGCCCAAGTTCACGATTCTGCGCCAGAAAGGAAAACCGGCGGTCGGCATCTACCAAGTGAATCGCAACCAGGGTGAAACCGTTGTCAATTTCGACTGGGTCAAACTCGAGGCCGCAGCAGAGTAACCCGCTCTCACTGCCAGGCATGACAGGCGTGCAGAGACTCCTTCGCAGGCCGGCCCGATTGCGCGGGCTATACCGGTTCAACCTGTTGTGGATTGCAGCTTTCATCATTCTCCTGGCGGCGTCCACTTCAGCACTAGCTGCACCTGCCCCCAAGCAACTTGTCCCCATGACTGCCGACCTGGTTCGTGCAACCAGGGATACACTGCAGCAAGGTGCAGGTGTTGATGAAGAGCACAGTGGTTACAACAAGCGCACACTCGATATTCTGCGCAGAAATGGCCTGACAAACTGGGGAGGTAGCTCCAGGGGTATGCAGGGCCTGGAGAGAGTGAATGGCGACAAGCCGATAAGCCATACAATCATGGGTTTTGAGCAGGGACAGCAAATTCACATAACCTGGAACCCTGAACAGAATTCTTTCGAAATACGGATCAAGGACTATGGCAGAAAGGATCAGCCACCGTTCGAAATCAGGCTGTCGGGGACTGTGCACGAGGAGGTTGACGAGGATGGCAAGTTGGTGCGGCGATCAGTCAGGCCTTCCGATACGCCCGTCAAATCACTCAGTGCGCAGGAAATCAGGGTCGAGGCGGAACAACTTTTCCAGAGCCTGCTTGGCAAGTGGAAAGACCAGGATGGAAACCTATGGACAATCTCCGGCAAATTTTACGATTACCAAGAAAGCGTGGTTAAACTCGAGCAGCTCTTCCCGGACGGCGAGGTATTAACCTGGAACGGATTATTCCAGTCAGGAACAATCCGGGCAAAAAGAAAAGCAACGCACCTGCATGACACCAAGGAAACGCTACCGATGGCCGTGCGCCGGCAACTCATCACTAAGTGGCAGCCAAACCTCTCTCTTGAACTCAGGCTGCGAGACACTCCGGAAGACCGGTTGCTTGAAGGGGAATATCAAACCTGGCTTGTCACCTATGATTCGGATGAAAACACTGTATCCAGGGTGCATACGGAACGTTTCAAGTCACGCTTATTGACACGCATCCCTGACCACCCGAGATACACTATCGACAAATTCGAGATAACTGCGCGTGGCCTTCATTTTGACATTAACAATCTCAAAAAATTGATAACTGAAAAGAATAGTCACAATGACTCTTCTCAGAAGCATTTCAACCTGCCCAGCTTCAAGCAAAGACTGGATGCTCTCGTGCAGAAACGCGATGCGCTCTATAACAAGATGGAGCGTTTGAGAAAGAGGGAAAAATCAGACGAGTTCTGGTCATTACAGAAGGAACTGACACCAATTGAAGGTGAAATTAATAACATGGAGAGCAGGCTGTACAGCCATCTGAACGATACCGATAACAGGCGCAGGGAGATTGCCGATCTGCAGGACAAGCTCGATCATCTTGAGGCCAGGAAGAAGCCATTACTCGATACCATCATCCTCCATGACGAGTCAGGTGTACCGATAAGCGAATGGAAAAAATGGGTACCTGTCGAGGATATCAATCGTCGAGATAGTGAAATAATCAGACTAAAAGGTAAGCTCCGTGAACTGGGACAGATAAAAAAGGAGGCTACCAGGCGTTTTACCGATGCTGTCGATTCAACCTCAGAGGCGCTGGATGCGGTGTCAAAAAGCATCTGGAAATCAGCCCAGAGACAGGCTGTTATCGAGAGCGGTTACTACTTGTGGGATGTTGTCCAAGGCTGGAAGAAAGGCGGGCCCGCTGGTGCGCTGAGTACGGCGATGAAAACTGCTGTCGAGTCTTTTCTCTTCGACGGGGAATATGGTTTTGATTTCGCCGAGGCAGATGCGGATAAAATCAGGCGAGAGGTAGAGGAAGATTTTCATTACACACCGGAGAAGTTCGGACTGGATCCGGGCACTGCCACAAGGCAGGCATACGAGCGGGCGCTGAAGGAGAATTTCTCGAGAAATGCCCATGAAACACTGGATAAGCATATTACGACAAGGGTAAGCAAATTCCTTTCTGACAGGCTTGAAGGGGACATGCTCAGGGGAATAAGAAACGAGTTACCCATCAAGGTGTTGGAAAAACGCTCTGAAAAAGTTGTCCGGTACAACAGGCACGTTGATAACCTGAAAGCAGGATTCAATGCCAAAAATGTTTCCGGAAATCTGCTCAAAGGCCTCGCACAGGATCTCACAAAAGAGTTATTGAAAGATCTTTCCGAGCGAGAAGTCGCACGGGACTTAACAACATATTTTCAACTGGAAATCCTAAGCGGGTGGCCTTTTCAGCCTATGACAAGGCACTTAAACAGTATGACGAAATTGAAAACCAGTTAAGGATCAGAACCAGGACGCAGGCGATATTAATCGATAAGTATGACCCGGATTCCGGCTTCAGGAGAACAAGTGGCCCGGGGATCGTGGAAGAGGGTAATCACTATTCAATCAGCCTGAAGCTGCTTAACATTCCCGACAGGAGGGCAAAGGTCAAGCTTGGTACCAGGGAAGCGCTTCTGAAAGGACCCGCCGGGGAGAAGCACTATTCTGTGCAGGTGATTAAACTGAATGGATACGAACCAATTTCAGAACATATGGACTTCGTTACGCTGAAAATCGACTTCCTGGATTGATTGCCAGTGAGCCAACCATCCCGTTGATGTCGCACAGTAGCCAATACAGGAGCCTGATTGCATTTACTAATGCATTACTCTTGCCAAAGAGCCGGGTCGGCAAACGTCTCTGCACACACCAGTTGCCCGCTAACCGATCCGATAACTCCCGGTTGAAGCTCCTGCACCATCCAGGCATCGGCATTTTCAGGCAGGATCGGATATGGCGCATCAAGCCCCCTGGTCCCAGCAGGTGAAAAACCATATCTGGGATAATAGTCAGGATGGCCGAGTACAAATACGAGTTGTGTATCACCCTCTCCCAATTGCCTGAGCCCTTCATTGATCAGTTGCCCCCCGATACCCAGTCCCTGGCATTCAGGATGTACTGCCAGGGGGGCAAGAAGTGATGAGGAGACCTTCCTGTCAAGATGCCTGATACAGGCACTTGTAAACAGAATATGTCCAACCACACTGTTATCGGCAGTTGCGACAAGCGACAAGGATGGCTGAGCAGTCGGGTCTGCCTGCAAATCAGTCACCAGCTGTGAAATCAGCTCTCCTTCATCGTTGCCAAATGCTGCCATGATGACATCTGTTATTGCCCTGCTATCCGCTTCCAGTGCCTTGCGCACTCTGTAATTCATCAAGATGTACCAATGATTGTGAATGAAAAAAATAGATATAAATAACAATATCTATTCATTCTACCCTTCAATGATCAGAAAGATCTTATAACCATCAACGATGTGTCTGAATCAAGCATCAATTTTTTAGCAGAAGCAAGCTCTCTATCCCGAAATGGTATTGAAGTGCGGGATTCCGGGTTCTATATTTCCAGTGTGAGTAGGTCGACATAAGAGGAGTAGATTATGAAAACACCTAATCGCAAATTTCTGTCTGTCGTTGCAGGCCTGGCACTGGGTATTGGAGCGATTGGCACAGCCTCAGCCTGGTATTACGCCCCATCCTACTATGGCCCGCATGGACCCAATTCCCACAAGCAGGATCGTCAGGGCATGATGCGTGACCATGGCTGGGCAATGCGTGACCTTGCGGCGATTATCCAGGGCAGGAAACCATTTGATCGGCGTGAAGCAACAATGCTGGCACGTGAGATTGAAGCCGGAGCAGGTGAGAACCTCTGGCGTCTCTATTCACCCTCTTCCGTCGCTTCACCTGGCTCAAGAGCAGCACCATCAGTTTGGGGAAGCTTTGACAATTTCAAGGCCAATGCTGCAGCCATGAAAGAGAGCGCAGACAGGCTCGCAGATGCTTTGGAGAAGCGCCCGACAAGCGAAGACTACAAACAGGGTGTCTGGGTTCCCGAATACAGCTCTCCCTATGGGAACCGCTGGGGTGAGCGAGACGGAGGTATCATTAAGGAAGCACTTAACGAATACATGCGGCTCAATACAATCTGTAACGCCTGTCACCAGGGATACCGTGGTTCCAGATGGCAGAGGTGGTAGAGACACAAGCGCGTAATTGTGAGGCCTCCTCATGACGAGACCTTACATCCGTTGCTAAAGCAAACGGCTGATGATTGGCAGTTGTTCGTTAACCGGATTCCAGCAAAAGGCGTCCGGTATGAATTGCTGCACAACGATTAAAAGCAGTATATTATTTGAACAAAGTAGAAGGTCTCAGTGTCTCTTTACTATTATAGAAGGCACAACCAGACTCACTATTCACCAGGGGAAAATGATGAACAAACAGATTTTCAGACCGACGGCCGTTGCATTGGCACTATCACTGGGGCTCACTGGCTGTATGACGCAGCAGGAATCAGGAACCTTGATTGGCGGCGTCCTCGGCGGCGTTGTTGGCTCGCAGGTTGGTGACGGAACCGGCAGAGATATCGCTATTGTAGCCGGCGCCCTGCTTGGCGCTTATATCGGAGGAGAAATCGGCAGGCAGATGGATGAGCAGGATCGCTATCGCATGAGAAATGCGCTGGAGAATAATTCAGCCAATGAGACTTCCAGCTGGCGAAATGATGACACCGGCAACCAATACGCGGTCACACCAACCTCCTCGTATGGCACTTGCAGGGAATATAAAACCGAGGCGATTATCGATGGCCGTAGTGAAACTGTTTACGGTACGGCCTGCCGTCAGTCAGATGGAACTTGGCGCGCTTCCAACTGAAGCTGAATGTTTTATCTGGCAAATTCAATACGCCGGATAACAGTAATTTGAAGAAAATGGCCCCTGGTGGCGATTCATCAGGGGCTGACTCTTATCGAAAGCCTTGTATAAATCAAAATAGTTATACATAAATGCTGTCGCTACCTTTCTACTGTTTGCCATCATTTCTGGTATAATCAAATTCATATTCAGCCCTCTCTTAATTGTACTAAGCCATTCTTTTTCAAAGTAATTACAAGTACCAGGGAATATCTTGCGGACAAAGTGAAAACTGGTCTGCATGGGCTGAAAACAGACAACTGGCGACTTAATCAGGCATCGGGAAACAGACAGTTTTGGAAATAACGGAACAACAGGAAAAGCAACTTCGACAGGCGACGGAAGACTTCAGCATCGCGATGGAGATACGTAACGCTATGACGATTCGTGTCGCCAAGCGTGTCACAGCTATTCTGCGCGTAGGAATGGTAAGTTTAAGTATCGTGACCATTATTCTCCTCCTGATGTTGTATGCATTCACCTCCAAAATGGGCGCGATGATTGATGCCCTGGCAACAATGGACACTCAGTTCTCCTCTATGTCAGGAGATATGACGAAAATGCGCACGACAATGCATAACATGCAGCGCAACATTGCCCACGTCCCCGCCATCACCCAGGCAACCGTGGATATTAGTAACAGTGTAAGCAATATGAACGGTGAGGTGGGTGGTATGAATCTGACCATTGCCAGCCTTAACTACAAGGTTTACGGAATCACCAACCATGTCTCCAACATGAACCAGGAGTTCCGCTCAATTGACCCTGCAGTTCAGCAGATTGGCAGAGATGTCTATCGGGCAAATGGTCCTATGCGCCTGATGAATGACATGAATCCATTTGATTAATCATGACTGAAGAAACAAACAGCCCGAAACAAGGCAATTCCCCACCAAATGCGATTGATATTATTGCGGATACCATGCTTGAGTTTCGCGAGGAGATGGAGTTCTTCAATAATGCCGGCACCAAGATCGCTGCACGAACACGGCTTATCATACGCGTGGGTTTTACCGCCCTGGCAATCTCATCAGTAGTGCTTATCTACATGATCTACCTGATGGCGAATAACATGTCAGCCATGACGACTCACATGGTGGATATGTATAACAATTTCGGCTCTATGTCACAGGACATGCAGGCAATAACAAAAACAGTCGACCTGATGGAAAATAATGTCTCCGGTGTTCCATTGATTGCCGAGTCGATGAACATGATTGATAACAACGTCATCACCATGAACGAGTCAGTTTCTGGTATGAATCAGAGTATCGCTGCAATTGATAACGACATGGTTGGAATCAATGTCAATATGCAGGAGATGACAGGAAGGCTCTCGAATATGAAGCATTCCGTCAACTCGATGAGTTATGATGTTCACGACATGTCCCAACCAATGACCAGTGGCCCATGGTCGGATTTCTGGCCCAAGTGACAGACCTGTACGACCAAGAAGCAGAATAGCGCATGAAATTAAATCCTAATCCAGAATTAAATGATGTCATCGAGGCAATCGAGGAGAACAATCGTCAGCACTCGAGCATCTGGTGGATAATTGTAATTGCAATTGGCGTACTGCTTGGAAGCGTGGCGAGCCATATTTCAATTGAAGCCTATTACAAGTGGCAGACAGAAAAGAGAGTTAAGGAATCTGCCATCATCATGCAAGAGAAGCTTGAAAAGGCGAGCCAGAAAGTTGCCGATCAAGTCAGGGTAACTGCTGAAGAAAAGAAGGAAGACAGAAAAAAACATCCTGAATATATTCAACTGAAACAGGTCTGTGAATTCTGGCAGCAACAGGTCAACATCCAAAACTCGCAGAAAAACAGGTCACTGCGAAACTCTGCATGCAGAGAGGCCGAAGCCTATCTAACCAAACCGCCGGAAGAGAAGAAACCTTAGCATTCCAGCCACAGCCAGGCTTCTACTTGGTCTAAACTTAAATTGAGAGTTTAGGAGGAGCATGTCATGTCAAAATTAACGTTTTACGGGGCAACAGAAGGCGTTACCGGTTCCTGTTATCTTCTCGAGAGCAAACATGCCAGGGTACTTCTCGAGTGTGGTCTGATTCAAGGCTCCCGTAAAACAGAGAAGACCAACAGGTCACCCTTCCCGTTTGAAATCCAGAATCTTGATGCCGTGGTTCTGTCACACGCCCATCTTGATCATTCAGGACGTTTCCCGAAGCTGGTAGCTGATGGCTACAAGGGTTCTGCCTATATGACGCGCCCTACCCGTGAACTACTTGAGATTCTGCACATAGATGCAGCATCACTGGGGGAACGTGATGCGGAATGGGAGAATAAACGCAGGCGTCGTGCAGGTAAAAAAGAGATTGAACCCATCTACACCATGGAAGATGTGCAAGTTGCCCTGCAACAGTGCAAAGGAGTTGCGTACGGACACAGGCAAACTATCGCACAGGGTATCGATGTCTGCTTTCGCGATGCAGGTCATATCCTTGGCTCCGCCATCGTTGAGTTATTTGTCACCGAAGATAATGTAGAAAAGAAACTTGTCTTTACGGGTGACCTTGGCAACAGCTTTGCCGCTCTGTTACGTGACCCGGAACCTGTAGAGACAGCTGACATACTCATGATGGAGTCAACATATGGTGACCGCAACCATCGCTCCATGGAAGAGACACTTCAGGAGTTTGAAGACATTATCGTTGAAGCATCACAGAATGGCGGAAATATTCTGATCCCCTCATTTGCTGTAGGTCGTACACAGGAGATTATTTTCAGGCTTGGCGAGCTCTATCAGAAGGGCTTACTCAAGCAACAGGCAGTCTTTCTTGATAGCCCGATGGCAATTGCCACTACAGAGGTTTATCACCGCTTCCAGAACGTATTCAATCATGAGGATGGTGCCTCTTTACGCCAGGGAGATAGCAGCAGCCTGCATTCATTACTGCCGGTATTGCGTTACTCTCGCTCGACCGAGGAGTCCATGGCACTGAATAGAATTGAAGCCGGTGCAATCATTATCGCCGGCAGTGGAATGTGTAATGGCGGCCGTATTCGTCACCATCTGAAACACAACATCTGGAAACACAAATCGCATCTCATCATCGTCGGTTACCAAGCAATGGGTACACCGGGCCGTGCGCTGGTCGATGGTGCCAGCCATTTCAAAATGGGTAAAGAGAGAATCGCTGTCAACGGCAGGATCCATACACTTGGTGGATTTTCGGCACATGCTGGCCAGTCACAACTTGTCGACTGGATAAAGAATTTCCAGAAACCTCATCCAAAGCTCTTCCTCGTGCATGGCGAAGCGGAAGCAAAAACCGCTTTAGAAAAGTGCCTTGCAAAGGACGGATGGAGTGCAAACATTCCCAAGTATGGAGAAAGCGCTTCGTTCTAGGAATAAAAGCCATGCTCTATTCACTTGCCGCTGATGGCCTGCTTGTTGTGCACTTCCTGTTTATCTGTTTTGTCCTGCTCGGCGGTTTGCTGTTGATAAAGTGGCGCTGGATGATTTTTCTACATCTACCTGCCGCAACCTGGGGAGCACTGGTCGAATTTAACAGCTGGATCTGCCCGCTAACACCCTGGGAGAAGCAGCTTCGCAATGCCGCTGGTGAGGCCAGTTACGAAACGGGCTGTATCGAACATTACCTGATGCCGCTAATCTATCCCACCAATCTCACCTATGACATGCAGATCGTACTTGGCAGTATCGTGATCATCGTCAACCTGCTTGTCTATACCTGGCTGGGCCTGCGTCAAACAGGCATCCGGGATAAGGGAGATGGTCCCGGAGTTGGTTGATAATCACTCAGGCGTAACAATAGTCAGACCGAACGAGAGCCAACTCTGCATTCCACCGCGATAATATTTGATTTTGTGCTCCGGGTAGCCGGCACGTAACAGCTTCTTGATAGCTGCTGAGGATTGACCACACCAGGGGCCATTACAGAAAAGAACAAGAGTTTTGGATATATCATAATTCCAGATGCCTTCTGAAGATCTTTTCACGTTCAGAACATCTTCAAAATAGCGGACAAGCTGTTTCTTTTTTCCAAAATCTTTCCAGTGAATATTGATGGAGCCAGGAATTGTGCCGCGCTTTACAGCTTGCGCAGACCTTGTATCAACCAGCAAGACTGACTCGCCTCTCTCACGCTTCTCAAGATAATCCAGCACTTCCAGTTCACCGACAGTCTCAATTTGACGTGGTTGAAACGGATGCATCGGCTGAATTCTGCCACGCGCCGTGGAACGGAAAGCGTCGTCAATCTGGTGGCTACGATCCTGGTTACGCTTGATATCAACCTTCTTGCCGGCATGGGTGACAGTGACACTGAAACGATCCTTGGCAATCATCACGCGCTTGCCTTCACTCTCCTCTGCAGAAACAACCATGGATAACAGTAGACCCAGGATGGAGAGAATGTACTTATATTTCGTGATCATAACTCTATGCAGTTGAAACAGAAAAACATTCAGGAACTCTATCACAGCAATGGAATTGGTTTTATTGCAAATATCCACACTATGCCTGGTAGTTACTCTCTCACAGAAGAGCCCGGGTATTTTCTGGCCAGGTTTCGTAGATGCTTAATGATCTTCGAAGTCAGTACGTATGATAATGTGCTATAAGCATGTACATCATGTTGAAGGTATTTTGTTGGGCGATTCACTACCAGCTACCCTGCCAGGTTCTCGCTATCGCCCTACTTTAAATTCGCGATGCAGATGTTGTTGGAGAAAATAATGCAGACACCCAGAACAATGACTATCGATGGCAACCAGGCTGTTGCCGAAATTGCGCACCTGACCAATGAAGTCATAGCAATTTACCCGATAACACCAGCCTCACCCATGGGGGAGTGGGCTGATGAATGGTCATCGCGCAACAGGAAGAATTTATGGGGCAGCGTACCTCGCATTATCGAGATGCAGAGTGAAGGAGGTGCTGCCGGTGCAATTCATGGCGCCCTCCAAACCGGGGCACTAAGTACCACCTTTACTGCCTCACAGGGATTGTTACTGATGATCCCCAACATGTTCAAAATCGCCGGTGAACTCTCCCCTACCGTCATCCACGTCTCTGCACGCTCACTTGCAATCCATGCGCTCTCAATTTTTGGCGACCACAGTGATGTCATGTCCGCACGCTCGACCGGATTTGCTTTCCTGGCATCTGGCTGTCCGCAAGAAGCCATGGATATGGCCCTGATAGCACAGGCTGCAACACTGGAATCGCGCATCCCGATCGTGCATTTCTTTGATGGCTTCCGCACTTCCCATGAAGTCGCAAAAATCGAGGCCATTGATAAAGATGCCATCAGGCAACTGCTCAACCATGAACACATCATGGCGCATCGTCAGCGCGCCCTGTCACCAGAGCACCCCGTGATCAGGGGAACATCACAAAACCCGGATGTCTACTTCCAGGGACGTGAAACCGTCAACACCTATTACCAGGCCATGCCTGCTATTACACAGAAAGTCATGGATCAGTTCGCCGCCCTCACCGGCCGCGCTTACCACCTGTTCGACTATGTTGGTACTGACGATGCCGAGAAAGTAATTGTACTGATGGGCTCTGGCGCTGAAACGGCCGAGGAAACGGTTAACTACCTCAATGCACAGGGTGAGAAGGTCGGCATGATCAAGGTGCGCCTGTACCGCCCCTTCGATGCAACTGCTTTGATCGATGCACTACCATCGACAACACAGTCCGTCGCGGTGCTTGATCGCACCAAGGAACCGGGAGCGGATGGAGAGCCACTCTACAAGGATATTGTCACGGCATTGGCGCAACACCACGCCCGCCAGATGCCCACGATCATCGGCGGGCGTTACGGCCTCTCCTCCAAGGAGTTCACCCCCGGTATGGCCAAGGCAGTATTTGATGAACTGGGCAAACCACAACCGAAAAACCAATTCACGATCGGCATTCTTGACGATGTCACGCACACCAGCCTGGAATGGAATGAAAACTACCGTACCGATGCCTGCAAGGAGATGTTCCAGGCTGTTTTTTACGGTCTTGGCAGCGATGGCACAGTCAGTGCCAACAAGAACAGCATCAAGATTATCGGAGAAACTACCGAAAAATACGCGCAGGGCTATTTTGAATATGACTCGAAGAAGTCAGGTGCAGTTACCGTCTCGCATATCCGCTTTGGTGACAAACCGATTCAATCCTCTTACCTGATCGGTGAAGGCGATGCCAATTTTGTCGCCTGCCATCAGCCGGTGTTTCTCGCGCGCTACCCGATGCTCGACAAGGCAGCCAACAATGCTGTCTTCCTCCTGAACACGCCATTACCTCCTGATGAGGTCTGGCAGAGCCTGCCAGGGAAGATGCAGCAGCAAATTATCGACAAGAAGATTCGATTGTTTTGTATTGATGCCTACAAGATTGCCGAGATCAGCGGCATGGGCAAACGTATCAACACCATCATGCAGACCTGCTTCTTCTCGATTTCAGGTGTATTGCCGGGTGATGTCGCAATCAAGGCGATTAAAGATGCCGTTGAGAATACCTACGGCAGAAAGGGCAAGCGCCTTATCGAGGTCAACTTCAAAGCGATTGATGAGACCCTTGCGAACCTGCATGAAGTCGATACCCCCAATCAGACAGAAGCCACATTCGAGCTGGTTGAAACTGTTCCTGACAGTGCACCAGAGTTTGTCCAACAAGTTACAGGAGAAATCATCGCTGGACGCGGTGACCAGATCCCGGTCAGCCAGTTCCCGGTTGACGGCACCTACCCTCTTGGGACAGCGGCCTTTGAAAAGCGCAATATCGCACATGAGATTCCGGTTCTGGATGAAAACCTCTGCAGCCAGTGCGGCAAATGCCCGCTTGTTTGCCCGCATGGTGTCATTCGCAGCAAGGTCTTTGATGAAAAGTTGTTAGACAAGGCACCACAAAGCTTTAAGTCCATGCCAATCAAGGGCAAGGACTTCGCCACTGAAATGCACATGACTTACCAGGTTGCACCCGAGGACTGTACCGGGTGTGGATTGTGTGTCGAAATTTGTCCGATCCATGACAAAGCCAATGCCAGTCACAAGGCGATTAACATGGTGCCCTACACCGCCGAGCTGCGCGAACAGGAGAGAGTCAACTGGGACTATTTCCTCACCCTGCCGGAATATGATCGCACCATGATCAAAACAAATACCATCAAGGGTTCACAGATACTACAGCCGTTATTCGAATTCTCCGGCGCCTGTGTCGGCTGTGGTGAAACACCTTATGTGAAACTGGCAAGCCAGCTGTTTGGTGACCGCATGCTAGTTGCCAATGCGACCGGCTGCTCATCCATCTATGGCGGCAACCTGCCAACAACACCCTGGACAACAAACAGCGAAGGCCGCGGTACCGCCTGGTCGAACTCACTCTTCGAAGACAACGCAGAGTTCGGCCTTGGCATGCGACTGGCGATTGACAAGCAGAAGGAGTATGCACGCGAACTCCTGAATGAGATGAAATCGGATATTGGTGATGAACTGGTCGAGCAGCTGCTTGATGCCGATGAATCATCCGAAAGCGGCATTAAACAGCAGCGTGAGCGCATCGATGCGTTGCGTGACAAGCTAAAACAGATGGATTCACCAGCTGCACATGACCTTGAGAGTGTCGCAGAAAATCTTGCCCGTAAAAGTGTATGGATCATGGGTGGCGACGGCTGGGCATATGATATTGGCTACGGTGGACTCGATCACGTGCTGGCAACAGGTATGGATGTCAATATCCTGGTACTCGATACCGAGGTCTATTCCAACACCGGCGGGCAGACATCCAAGGCAACACCACGCGGTGCAGTCGCCAAGTTTTCAGCAGGCGGCAGGGCTTCAACCAAGAAGGACCTTGCCCTGCTGGCGATGGATTATGAACACGTCTACATTGCCCGTGTCGCCTACGGCGCCAAGGACATTCAAACCATCCATGCATTCAACGAAGCGGAAGCCTACCCGGGTCCTTCACTGATCATTGCCTACTCTCCCTGTATTGCACACGGCATTGACCTGAAGAACAACCATCAGCAACAGAAACTCGCGGTCAACAGCGGTCACTGGCCACTGTTTCGCTACAACCCGCAACAGGCCGCTGCAGGAAACAATCCGCTGCGCCTGGACTCCAAGCCCCCATCAATCCCCTACCGGGATTTTATCGAAACAGAGATTCGATTCAGCATGCTGTGGCGTACACACCCGGAGGAAGCAGAGAAGTTTCTTGAGCAGTCACAGGAAGAGGTCAAGCGCCGCTATCACTACTACGAACAGCTTGCGAGCCTCGAATGGGATGAGACAGGCGACGTGGAACCTCCCCACAGAAAACTCAAAGCAGAAGCAGAAAAAACGAAGGAGCAATCATCATGATCGATCTGAGCACAGAGTATCTTGGACTCAAACTGGACAATCCACTGGTTCCTTCTTCATCACCCCTGACAGGTGAACTCGACTCTGCAAAAAAACTTGAGGATGCAGGTGCTTCGGCACTGGTACTGCCTTCACTCTTTGAAGAAGCAATAGAGCATGAGCAGAAACAGCTGGAACGTTTTGTCTTTTCACAATCGATGGGACATGCGGAAGCTGACTCCTATCAGCCCATTCCAGATGATTACACCAGCGAACTGGACAACTACCTTGAACGCATTCAGGAGTTCAAATCAGCTCTCTCCATTCCTGTAATCGCCAGCCTCAACGGCATCTCTACAAATGGCTGGATAGACACCGGAAAGGAGTTACAGCAAGCCGGAGCTGATGCGCTTGAGCTCAACGTCTATTACATTGCAGCAAATCCTGACATCAGCGGTGAAGAAGTGGAATACCGCTACGTGCAGCTTCTGGCGGATTTGCGTGACCAGGTAACCATACCCGTCACGATGAAACTCTCACCGCAATTCTCTTCAGTGACCAACATGGTACTCAAGCTGCAACAGGCGGGAGCGCATGGCGTCTCCCTGTTCAACCGATTTTATCAACCGGACATTGATCTTGAGACACTTCGTATTAATCCCCGCCTGGAACTCTCCAACCCGATGGAGTCACTGGTAAGGATTCGCTGGATTGCACTGATTCGCAGTCACGTGGAGTTATCGATTGCAGCCACCGGTGGTATGCACCGTTCAGAAGAGATCATCAAGGCCCTGCTTGTTGGTGCTGACATCACACATCTTTGCAGTGTGTTAATACAAAAAGGGCCGGAATTTCTCGCGGAACTCAAACAGGAGTTGATCGACTGGATGGAAGAGAATGAGTACACATCAGTCACGCAAATGAAAGGCAGCCTGAGCCAGTCCTGCGCTATTAACCCGGCAGCACTTGAGCACTGTAATTATATGCAGGTGATTAAAAACTACGACCAGTAGTGATTCCAGGCGGGGAGATAAGGCGCTTTACTCCTGATTGATCAAGGCGTAGAACGTGCCATTCTGTCCACGAGATTACTTGCAGGCTGGATAATCTTTTCCGGATTTTCAAACACCAACCGGTGTCCCACAGTAATACTTGATTGTGGGCATCAAGTGAACTGTTTTACAGCCTCTTTCAGCTTCATTTCATCTTCCGGACCTACCATGTGATTCACTTGAACATCTTGAGCGAATCATCAATGAAAAATAGCAGTTCGGTGCGAGTATGGGATCCATTCGTCAGAATTTTCCACTGGGGCCTGGTGTTGTCATTTTTACTTGCCTATGTGACCGAAGAAGATATTTTGCCAATTCACACGCTGGCTGGTTATGTTGTTACCGGTCTTCTCTCCTTGAGAATAATCTGGGGATTTATCGGTACCCATTACGCAAAATTTTCTGAATTTATCTATTCCCCATCAACAATTTATCAATTCCTGGTTGAAACAGGAAAATTCAGGGCACCTCGCTATCTTGGTCACAACCCGGCTGGTGGCGCCATGATATTCATGTTGATTGCATCACTACTTTTGACCTCAGTCAGTGGGCTGGTCGTCTATGGGATTGCCGAACAGGCTGGCCCGCTGGCCGGCTTAATGTCTGGCTTCCCCCTGTTTTTCAGTGAAATAACAGAAGAGATTCATGAATTCTTCGCAAACTTCACCCTGTTACTTGTCATCCTGCATGTCGGCGGTGTTTTCCTTGAAAGCCTGGTACACAAGGAAAATCTTGTGTTGTCGATGATTACCGGAAGAAAACGTGCATCCAATTCCACAGAGGCTATGTAAACAAATGAGATTGATAGCAATTTTATATTACCTGATCCCACTCTTGCTCATTCAGACAGTGACCGCAGGGCAAACAATAAGTAACGCTGACACCGTCAGCGCATCAACAGCTGGAGAAAAACTCTGGAATCAGGAGTTTACTCACTCGGAAAAGCCACGCAGTTGTGCAGCCTGTCATGGTGAAAATCCTGGACTGGAAGGAAAACACGTGCGTACCGGGAAACGAATAAAACCGATGGCACCTTCAATCACACCCGGGCGTTTAACCGATGTGAAGAAAGTCGAGAAGTGGTTCAAACGCAATTGCAAATGGACACTGGGCCGTGAATGTACACCCGAAGAAAAACGTCACTTTATCGCCTATGTAGAAAACTGGAAGGAGTAAACCAATGAAAACATTTATATTCTCAACAGCTGCATTGGCCCTGGTCGGTACCTTACTGGTTGGCGTACAGACAGTATTCAGCGACGACGATGGCCGCTATGAAGGTCGTGGTTACTGGGAAAGAGACATGATGCGCTCAACTGGCGTTACGTCTAAACCCAATCCCCTATACCAGGAAGAGTGCGGCAGTTGCCACATGGCATACCCGCCAGGCTTGTTGCCATCTGCATCCTGGCGCAAAATGATGGGGAATCTGGAGGATCATTTCGGAGATAACGCACAGCTTGATGATGATGTGTCTCAACAGCTTACTGAATTTCTCGTCGCAAATTCGGCTAGCAACTCAAACGACAGACGCTCTCGTGCCTTTGAGTATGGAAGTGATTACCCTGACACTATGATCCCGTTAAGAATTACTGATCTGCCATACTTTAGGCATGAACATAATGAAATTCCACGGTGGGTTCTGAAACGTGCCGGGATTGGCAGCTTGTCTGAATGCAGTGCATGCCATCAAAATGCAGAAAAAGGCTGGTTTAATGAACATGACATATATATCAAGGGAATCGGCCGCTGGGATGATTAAAGATACCGGCATCCTGATGACAGGGAGCGTGTACCAACTCATTCTGGCCATTTTCCTGGCTTGCATGACTCAAACCAGCCTGGCCGATGAGGACTATGGCAATGCCAGGAAACTGGTTGAATCAGGAACCATCCTCTCTCTTGAACAGATTCTTGATCATCTGGGCACCCGGGTCGAAGGGAAAATTCTGGAGGTTGAATTTGAACGGGAAGATGGGCATTACATCTATGAGATCGAGATCCTTGATGATTCAGGCCTGGTTCGTGAACTGGAAGTCGATGCAGTAAGCGGCGAAATCCTGAAAATGGAACTGGAAGATTGAGTCATGCGCCTGTTACTGGTAGAAGATGACAAATTACTCTCTGGCCTCCTGCTCAAAGAACTTGAGCAGCATGGCTTTGCAGTCGACCTCGC
The DNA here is from genome assembly GCF_002020255.1 of Solemya velum gill symbiont. NCBI lineage: Bacteria > Pseudomonadati > Pseudomonadota > Gammaproteobacteria > Solemya velum gill symbiont. The sequence goes on from NZ_MPQG01000013.1 coordinate 67,539, forward strand.
GGAAGATGGTCTCGATGCGGAATTTATGGGCGATGAAATTCAGTATGACCTCATCATTCTTGATCTCGGACTGCCGATAAAGTCCGGACTCGATGTTCTGGGAAGCTGGCGTCACAGGAAGAACAAAACACCGGTCTTGATCCTCACGGCACGAGATGCCTGGCACGAAAGAGTGGAAGGTTTTCGTGCAGGTGCAGATGATTATCTCGGAAAACCCTTCCATGTAGAGGAGTTGATCGTACGCGTTCAGGCATTGATTCGCCGCAGCCACGACATGCCTGGAAACGAGCTGACTTGCGGGGACCTTACCCTGGATGAAGAGCAGCAGCAGGTCATTTTATCGGATGGGACAACGACAGGATTGACAGGAACGGAGTTCCGGCTTCTACGTTACTTCATGCTCAATCCGGACAAGGTCTTGTCTAAAACACGTCTGACTGAGCATGTCTATGAGCAGGACTTTGATCGTGACAGTAACGTCATCGAGGTCTATATTCGACGGCTGCGAGAGGCCATCGGAAAAGAGCACATTGTGACAAAACGCGGACAAGGCTATCTCTTCCCGGGAGCCGGATAATGAAGTCCCTGGAGCGACAGCTTCACTTCTGGCTGGCACTCAGCCTGATTATTCTGATGGCAATCATCTGGATGACCGGAAACCTCGCCATACGGAATTTGACTGAAAATTTTGCCGCATCACGCCTCCAACATGATGGTGAAAGCCTAATCGCTGCACTAGATTTTTCAGGTGGATCTGACGCCCGTTTACGCTGGCGCAGACTCAACCAGGTCTATAACCAGCCCTACTCAGGGCACTACTATATTATTCTCATTGAAAATAACGCTGCCCCTCTCTATTCACGATCGCTTTGGGATAGCACACTTGAAATACCGACCCTGTCGATTGGGGAATCGAGGCGCTTGCACCTCAATGGACCATCAAACCAGAAGCTACTTGTCTGGGTTAAGGGATTTCGAAAACAGAATGTCAATTTCACGCTTGCTATTGCCGAAGACCTGACTGCAATCAGTGAACAGCAAAATCACTTTCAAATGTACTTTGCCATACTTGCCCTTGCCGGACTCGCCGGGTTACTGGCTATCCAGAGAGTTGTCGTCAGACGCGCGGTTCAAAAACTGGGGCCTGTACGTGAAGAAATTAGGCGTCTGGCTGATGGTGAAACGGGCAACCTGTCGGAAGATGTGCCTTCGGAAGTTCTCCCACTGGTTCAGGAATTTAATCATTTACTGTTATTAATGTCTCGACGCGTCGTCCGCTCAAGAAATGCACTCGGCAACCTTGCTCATGCACTTAAGGGGCCATTGAGTTTCCTCGTACAATATTTCGACGATCAGCCATCAAGCAGTCATTCGAAACAGGATACCCAGGCAAGAGAACAACTTGAACGAATTGAAAAACTGATGGAGCGGGAACTCAAACGTGCCCGGCTGGTAGGAAAAGGCGTCGCCGGACAGCAATTTGATTCGCAGCAGGAACTACCGGACCTTATCGGTTTATTGCGACAGATTCATGCGGGTAGAAATCTATCAATTGAGTATTCCATTAAGAATGACATACCACTGTTTGGTGATCGTGAGGACATGCTTGAACTGATTGGCAACCTGCTGGATAACGCCTGTAAATGGGCTGCAAGCACTGTGAAATGCAGTGTCGGCGATCATGATGCAATATACAGGATCACTATCGAGGATGATGGCGAAGGTCTCTCCACTTCCAGGCTTGATGAACTGGTCAAACGTGGTGTCAGACTTGATGAGTCAACCGAGGGACATGGCCTCGGACTGGCGATCGTCAAGGACATTGTCGATCTCTACGATGGCAACATCGAGTTCAACAGATCTGAGAAATTCGGAGGCCTGAAAGTCACTGTTTCATTGCCACGTTAATTCACCAGATTATTTCTCACCAAATTCAGATTCAATTCATCTCGCTTCCCTACACTGATAGTCACAGAGATACAGATACCGGTGGTATCAGGAGAGTTGACATGAAACGCTTAGCAAAATTTGTCAGTCTGGCGCTATTGCTTGGCACTGCATCAGTACCCTATGTGCAATCAGCACAAACCCCAATGAGAGGACCGATTCCATTTGAGAGTTTCGACAGGGATGGAAACGGAGCAATCAGTGAGCAAGAGTTTTACTCTGTTCGTGGTGAGCGTATGGCCGCCAGGGCTGCACAAGGCAGGATGTTGCGTCGTGCCGCACAGGCACCATCCTATGAGGATATTGATCTGAACGGTGACAAAGTCATCTCACGTGAAGAGCATGCTGAACATCAGGCAACCCATTGCGCGAGACGACGACCATAGATCAGGTGGCCGTATAGCCACCACAGCACATGACCAATTGCTACTCTCCACATGGCTAAATAGTCATGTGGAGAGGCCTCGCGACTTGCTTCATGTCAACCTGTCACCTGGAAGAAGGTGATTATCTCATCTGATCCAGGGGTAATAATTCCTTTGTTTACATAGTTTTCAGCTTCTATCTCTATCTCAACACTCAAATCGGGGTTGAGATCGTCTCCTGTATGAGAAATGATGTAATACGAAAAACCGATTCATCAATAATAATTCTATGGGGGAAACGCAATGAAAGCAGTCGGATACACAGAATCACTGGATATTGAGAATCCGGATTCACTTATCGATATAGAACTTCCTCGTCCTGAAGCCCATGGACACGACCTTCTCGTCAGGGTCAGTGCCATTTCTGTGAACCCGGTCGATGCGAAAGTCAGAAAGCGAGCTGCTCCGGAAGAAGGCAGTTACAAAATTCTGGGTTGGGATGCTGTCGGTGAAGTGATAGCCATTGGCGACGAGGTCTCTGCTTTCAAGAAGGGCGACCGCGTCTGGTACGCTGGCGATGTCACCCGGGATGGAACCAATGCAGAGTACCATTTGGTCGATGAGAGAATTGTCGGCAAGGCGCCAGAATCATTAAGTGATGCAGAAGCTGCTGCAATTCCACTCACCTCGGTTACGGCGTTGGAACTGCTGTTTGACCGACTCGGTTTAAAAGAGGCTTCCGAAAATGAAGCAGAACAGGAGAGATTGCTCATCGTCGGTGCTGCAGGAGGCGTTGGATCGATCATGGTGCAACTTGCAGCCCAGCTGACAGACGCCACTGTTATCGGTACTGCATCGCGCCCCGAAAGTGAAAAGTGGATAATGGACCTGGGTGCCGATCATGTCATTAATCACAGCAAGAGTTTTAGCGAAGAACTCAAACGTATAGGCGTGAACGACGTTACCCATGTCGCCTGCCTCAACCATACAGATCAGCACTTCGAGCCGTTAGTTGAAATCATCGCGCCCCAAGGGAAATTTGCACTAATTGATGATCCGGCATCAATGCTGGATGTCATCAAGCTGAAACTGAAATCAATCTCTCTGCATTGGGAACTGATGTTTACTCGCTCAATGTTTCAGACTGATGACATGGGCAAGCAGGGAGACATGCTGAACCGCGTTGCCGAACTGATTGATGCAGGAAACATCCGAACCACCCTGGGAGCACACTATGGCACCATCTGTGCGGATAACCTGCGCAGGGCCCACCGTGATATCGAGAGTGGCAAATCAATCGGGAAAATCGTTCTGGAAGGATTCAGTTGATACAGATAACCATACTACTTACCGGTGCAACCGACGGCATCGGCTTGGAAACAGCTAAGACACTGGTCTCACAAGGCCATCATCTGTTGCTGCACGGACGCAATCCGGACAAGCTGAAAGAGTTGGAAAATACTCTCTCCGGATTAAACGGTAATGGAAGCTTTGAAAGCTATGTTGCAGATCTGTCCAACATGGCAGATGTCGAGAGACTTGCACAGGCTGTCACAGAGAAGCACACAAAACTTGATGTATTAATCAACAACGCTGGTGTCTTGAAAACAGATCACCCCATTTCGCAAGATGGCCTAGATGTGCGCTTTGTAGTGAATACGTTTGCCCCCTACTTGCTAACAAAAAGGCTTATGCCTCTGCTCGGACCATCCGCACGTGTGATCAATCTCTCATCTGCTGCGCAATCACCGGTCGATCTCGAGGTGATGGCGGGGCGAACCAGGTTGCCCGACGACCTGGCCGCATATGCACAAAGCAAACTTGCGATTACCATGTGGTCCCGCAGTATGGCGCAATCACTCGATGATGATGGCCCGGTCATTATTGCTGTTAACCCAGGCTCACTGCTCGCCACTAAAATGGTAAAAGAAGGCTTTGGCATGGCAGGGAATGACATCCGTATTGGTGCTGACATACTTGTCCGTGCAGCACTGGAAGATGAATTTGCATCGGCTTCCGGGCAGTATTTCGACAACGACTCGGGGCAGTTTGCCCCACCTCACCCGGATGCGCTGGACAGACAAAAAACAGAAACTATTGTGCATGCTATCGAGGAGACTTTGGAGAATATAACCAAATAACGGGGGTCGGGATGGCGGCCTGCGTAAGGGCTGTCTGTACCTCTTGCACATCATTTGCAGGTGCGAGCATTAACCATGCGGTGCAGCCGTACCACCACTTCCTCCACCATAAGATATGACAAGCGCAAATAATGGCATCAGAAACAAGGTGTGGGGCGATTACTTATAACTGTGTTTTGATGGGTCTTTTCCACAAATATCATCCCCTCTCAATGGATAGGTATTACCAGTCGTACAAAAGAGAGGAAGACGCTATAGATATCAGCATGACCATGCTGATAGTTGTGCAACCCCGCTACCTTCAACAAATAAATGTCAGTCAGGCCGGTGGCTTTGCGTCCCCCTCTTTCGAAAGGTTTGCCTTTTACTTATCCTGAATCTACAGGCACACTGCGCCAAAATCAACTATTACACTGGATCACGCTCTGGTGATGAACTAACATGCATACAGCCCGCGCAATGGAGCGGAACGTACAGATTATTTGGTATCGACTACAGATTGACCCACAAGAAACTCACCATGCACCTTCAAAGAACTATTTTTACAGCTATTCTGCTTCTCTTTTTTTCATCTTCTCTTGCACAGAATGCAACTGGTGACATCGTCAAGAACGCAGAACTTGGTGACCCGGAAGCCCAGTACGTCCTCGGCAAGATGTACCTGAAAGGAGATGGGATGAAAGCCAATGCCAGCGAGGCTCTTGACTGGTTCCTGAAGTCTGCCAAGCAGGGATACGCTGCCGCCCAAAACCGCGTAGGCATGATCTATTACGATGGTGCAGCAGAAATACCAAAAGACCGTGCTGGAGCTTTTCCCTGGTTTGAAAAAGCGGCACAACAGGGGCATCGAGTTGCCCAGTTCTATTACGGTTACCAGCTATTTAGCGGTGAGGTCGTGCTGGAAAATCGTGATCTCGGCCTAGAATGGATGCTAAAGGCTGCAGCAAACAATTGCCGCAGGGCAAAAATCCGGTTGGCCCGTATCTATGACAATGGCGAGGGCCTGGAAGTAGACAAGGAAAAAGCCTTTTACTGGTACACCGAAGCGGCCAAGCACAACATCACCGTTGCCCAAATTGCCCTTGGACGTATGTACAGTAATGGCGAAGGTGTCGAAAAAGACATCAACAAGGCAATCGAATGGTACACACACGCTGTCGATCAGAATAAACGGACCAAGTACAGAGCAATGAAGGGACTGATCGATGTCTATACCAAACTGGGAAATGAGGACAAGGTCGCTTACTGGCAGGCACGTCTCAAAGAAAAATAGACCAGGTGCAGCACAATGTTGCATAGATTTGCCGGGATGACGATATCTGTGTGGCTGAGATGTTTCTTCATGCACGCTGCTACTATATTTCAGGCAATTCCTATTCGAACTAGAGCAGAATTGATCTTACCGTGAAACAGAGCCGGGTCAGCATAATGACTGGCGACGGAAACCGCCTCCGCATTGGCTTCTTCCCAGGCACTCTGATCACTCAGCAGCCTTATGCAGCGATTTGCTATTTCATCAAGCGAGCTTGATGCAAATGCTGCTTGATTTGATGCAAAAGCAATTCCTTCAATACTTTTTAATGTCCCTGCCACGGGAGTACCAACAGCCAAACTGTCCAGGAGCTTTGTCTTCACACCCACGCCAGAAACAGTTGGTATCAAATGAACACGATAGTTAGATAACTGTTCCTGAAAATCATTCACACGCCCAAGTATCTTCAGGTTTTTTATCTGCCCGGGCTCGATATTGATCTTTTCCGTTCCATTGCCAAACAGGTGTATCTCGGATGTTGGCAGATGTGACAGGATCCGCGGCCAAATTCTGTTTAACCCCACCCCCAGTGCGCGGATATTGTGCTCATGGGTTGTTCCCGCAATGCAGATGTGCTGCCATCGCTGGCTGAAGCCCCTGGATGCCAGTTCAGGATGGAAAGGGTGATATGAGGGTATCACCATCGTTTTTTCCGGATCGAGTTGATACCTGTCGAGTCCTTTTATTCGTTCTTTTTCACTAACCCATATGGCCACGTCAGCAATACGCAGGAGAGTAGATTCGAGATGCGCTACCCGCTTGTGTTTGGGATCTTGAGGAGGAAATCTGAACTCGTAGTCATCAGCCAGAACATCAGAAAGATCGGTAATTATTTTTATATTCTTGTTTGTTGCGCGTACTTTGTTAACAAAATTCAAAGCAATCTGAATTACCTCTACAGCCCATAAACAGGAAATCCAGATAATATCGAAATCAGAATGCTGTAAATCCTTCAGGTGACAACATCTGAAAGATGTGAACTCATCAGACAGCGCATCGATCTTTGGCGTATTGGTTCTTTCGCGCATATGAGCATGAGTAACCGCGTGCCCTGACTCACATAGTGAGCGTATAGTCCAGAAGGCCCTTGTGTTGCAGCCGTTAACAGGTTCTGCACACAAACCTGAAACAAAAAGTACTTTCTTTGTTCCAGTAGGTAGCTCGGTATCTGCATTACCAGCGTGCTCATTCATCTCTTTGATATCTTTTCACAGTCATGCTCAAAAGTTTGGCTGGTTAAAACTCCTGTCCCGGCGCGATTATCAATCGAGCCTGGCAGGATGCTGTATGAAACGCATTATAAGCTGGAAACGCAAACCAGGGCGCCCCCGGAAGGATGATTCGCTGCGCTCATGCTGCGCGCCTTCGGCGCTTGTCGAACACCGTTAGATGTCGGATGGTGCATTACAATGCGGTACTTTTGTCGGAAAATTGTCGGAAATGAAAAAAGGGTTAACCGAGAGAAATCAGCTAACCCTTTGACTTATATGGCGCGCCCGGAAGGATTCGAACCTCCGACCGCCTGGTTCGTAGCGGCACAGTTCAAATAACAAAACATTAACTATCAATCAGTTACGACGCCCGTCCATCGTCAAAAACAGCCTAACTGAGTCACACTGAGGCTAATCGAGTAACAATTCTGCACATTTTCCGGCACACAAGATCCTCGCCTGCCGGCAAAATTTTTAAAAAATTTTCCGACCTTCACCATCCTAATGTTTCCTGACGGGGTAGCCAGTAAAACAATCCCCTAACTGGATTCGTGTATTTCAGGATCAATTTCGTTTTTGCTCTGGCCTCTACTGGGCCCCACGAAAATGAAACTTCGAGTCTGGAGCCTAGTTCCAGATGCCACAAACCTAGCGCCAAGTACTTCGTACTCAGCACTAGGTACTCAGTGCGAAGATCGAGGTGCAGAGGACAACACGACTGAACATAACGCATGATTATGCGCCCTCCTCCGTCGGGTCCGGCTCGCACCAGCATAATCTACGTTATATTAAATCGTGTTATGAAGCACCGGAGAGTAGGAACTCATAATCCTTTGGTCCGGGGTTCAAGTCCCTGACGGCCCACCACTTTATTTGACATAGAATCAACGGCTTATGAGAAATCATGGGCCGTTTTTTTGTGCGGGACCAAGGGACTATGGATTTTGGGGAGTCCCTTGGTGGGGTGGTGATGCACTCACATTCAAATCTCCTCCTCTGGCCCCGCCTATCCCACTATCAAAGACCTCATCTACCTCCTCATCCACTTACGATCAGTCGAGAATCATAAGTAGTTGGTCGACTATCGCTTGAGTGCGCTCCTTTTCAGGTGCTGTTCCCGCCAAGACACGCAATCCCCAGATATTGGTCATCAGGAATGCAGCAATTGCGCCCGGATCCCTGTCGGATGACAATTCACCTTTTTCCTGTGCAGAGACGAGTGCCTGACGGAAGAGCTCTTCGTTGGCATCAAGATATTTCGTTACCCGCTCCCGCACATCATCATCTTTACGTGCCAACTCGAGTATTGTATTGATGAGAAGACACCCCCGCCTTGATTCGGGATCTGTAATCATGTTCGCAAACAAATTGAAAAAACTACGGATCGCATCAAGCGGTGATTCATTCTCGCTCAATGCCTCTTTAAATCTGAGATTGTTGTGCTCTGCATAGTAATCAAGAACAGCGAAGAAAAGATCTTCTTTGGATTTAAATGCGGAATAGAGGCTGCCAGGCTTGAGATTGGTCGCTTTCACAAGCTGGGCCATACTGGTTGCAGTATAGCCACCGTCCCAAAAGGCTTCCATCGCCTTTTCAAGAACCTCGTCTCGTTGATATTGTGCCGGTCTGCCCATCTCTCCCCTTTTAAACTCCTGCACCCAAAATATTTGAATATTGAACCACATTATATAATATTTGAATCCTCGTTCAATTATTTACTTGAACGTTCGTTCAATAATGGCTAGAATCTCATCCAATCAGACACAACAATCAGGATTTTCCAATGGATTCACTAAAAAAAGAGATCGATGCCTACAACGCAGCAAAAGCCGAGAAAGTACCGGCTGAGATACTCGCAACAATGACTCAATGCACCGAAGACCTGAAGAACTCGGGAATCGAAGCAGGAGCGCTGAAGAAAGGTGACCGAATGCCAGATTTTGAGCTGCCCAACCAGCATGGCAAATCAAGACGCCTTTCTGACTACCTCTCAGAATCAAGAGTGGTACTCAATATTTATCGTGGTGGATGGTGCCCCTACTGCAACTTGGAAATGAAAGCGCTGCATGATGTATTGAGTGAAATCGAAGCAAAAGGCGCCCGCCTTGTCGGACTCACACCAGAGACAACTGGTAAAGCGGCAGAGACGGCCCTCCGTCATGAGATAGATATCGACATTTTGAGTGATGACGGAAACAAGGTAGCGGAATCTATGGGATTGGTTTTTGAACTCCCACAGGCATTGAGACCAATTTATGAAAAAATTGGTATCGACATACCTGCATACAATGGCGATAACAGTTTCAAGCTTCCTGTTCCTGCCACCTTCATCATTGGGCAGGATGGCGTGATTCAATATAGCTTCGTCAATAGTGATTATACGCTGCGTCTTGAACCTTCTGAGATCGTAACCCAACTCGGATAATCCTTTGGTTCGGAGTTCAAGCCCCTGGCGGTTCACCACTTTTTACATTTCATATCTACGGCTTATGGGGATCCATGGGCCGTTTTTTATGGTGGTGAGGGGCAACGCCTTTCTTTGCAGTATATGAAGGTCCCTCTTTCTGTTTTTGGTGCCAACTCAACTAATCGACGCGACATCAGCCTGCTATAAGCGAGAGGATTATCAGTCCGTGTTCGATTCTAGGTCGACACGATTACGCCCGTTATGCTTGGCCTGATATAGCGCACCATCAGCAGCGGCGATTAGTGACTCCATTTCCTGATGCGGTGGGCTAGTCGAGATACCTGCACTGAAAGTTGAGGTAAATTCACCGTCCTCATGAACATAAGATACTTTAGCGAACTCTTGCCGTAGACCGTCAATCAATGTCTTGGCTGCTTCTGCCGGGGTATCTGGCAGAATGACGGCAAACTCTTCACCCCCATAGCGCGCCGCGATATCTCCACTGCGTAGTCGCTGGCTGAGCAGGCGTGCCAGACTCTTGATCACCTGGTCACCGACCGGATGGCCATATTGATCGTTCACTAACTTGAAATGATCGATATCCAGCATAACAAAACTGAGCGGACTGTCCCGTCTTAAAGTCTGTGATATTTCCCGCTCCAGGAGCAGCTTCAGATTAATGTGATTAAACAAGCCGGTCAGACCGTCCCGGTTCATTAGCATGGCCAGCGCACGAAAACGTTTTGCGCGAATACGTATCGCCTCAACCAAATGTTCATCGCTAATGGTTTTATGCAAAAAATCATCTCCGCCGACGCGCAACGCCTCCAGTTGCCGCTCGAGAGCGCTCTCTGTAGACAGGTACACGATTGGCAGATTGCAATAGGCTATGTGCTGCCGAATTATCTGGGAGGCCTCTACCCCGGTGCAGCCCGGCATGTAGATATCCATCAAGATCAAATCCGGGTTGAACTCTGGTAGTACATCCAGTAATTGCATAGGGTCGCTGACGATCTCTACCTGCATCCCCGCCGCCTCCAACACAGCAGCATAATGCTGTGCCAGCAGGATAGTATCCTCTACAACCAGTATGTTATATGATCCTCCCCCAATAAGTTGGTCCACCCTTATGATGAGAAAAACGGAGGACCAAAAATGGGAATCAAGCGACACAAACCGGAAGAGATCGTCCAGAA
>NZ_MPQG01000014.1:0-63661 GCF_002020255.1 Solemya velum gill symbiont
TGAACAATCGTCCCCGAAAATGTCTTGGCATTAAAACGCCCAATCAAGTATTTTTCGGGATTAACCCATCCGTTGCACTAGTGAGTTGAATCCGCGCTTGGAAATACCTGTTATCAGGCTCCCTAATCATTAGCGGGATCATCTTCCGGACGGCCATATTTCTTTGAGGTCATTGACAGGACAAAGAGTGCACCACTGAGCAGTAGTATCGAAACCGAGATGCTGAGCAGCAGATAGAGATGAAAGCTGTCCGATACGTGTTGCACGTCAATCACCAGGTGCCTCGAAAGTGCTGTAATGGCAATAAATATCAGGAACTGTACCGGCAGTCTGTGTGTTTTGAAATAAATTCCGATCATTGCGCCCAGTTCAAGATAGATAAAAAGCAGAAGAATATCTTTTAATGCTGCGTACCCTTTGCTCATCATCTCCAGGTACTCGTAAGCAGCAGACCACACGATCGTTGCGCCGATAATAAACAGGGCAAGGTAATGGAATCCATCGACAAGAATGTTTCCGAACCTTTGTACTTTTTCAGTATCTTTATTCATGAATATTTACCAGCCTCTCGATTCCCGGGTGTTTATATATTTTTCTTGTCAGGAAGCATCGCATATTTTTCGATAGATTGCAGTTGTTGCCCTGGGTGCACAGGAGGAGTGCAACAAAACTTTCTTGAAATAAATGCAATGAATACTCTGTTCTATTGTCTAAACTTATAATGTTAAATATAGAGATGTATTTCAAGTTCATTGCGGAGGAGTAGAGATGAAAAAACGAATCATAGCGGTTGCCATTGCGAGCAGTATGATGGTAACTGGCTGTATGGAAAATGACCCGAACAAGCGTGCAAAAATTGGCGCAGGCATCGGTGCGGTGACTGGTGCGATTATTGGCAATAATGTTGGTGGCGGAGGTGGAAGAAACCGTTTTGCCGGCGCAGTAATCGGTGCACTTGCTGGTGGTGCAGTTGGCCATTACATGGATGAACAAGCGCGTGAACTACGACGTGCACTCGAGAGTGAACTGGCGGCTGATTATGCAACCATCGAACGCCTCGATATGGATACTATTAAGATAAGCCTAAGTAGCGAGGCTTCCTTCAGTCTTGATAGTGCGAGCCTGAAAAGTACCATGAAACCGGCACTCAACCGTGTAGCCTCGGTAATGGGCCGTTACAATAAAACCGTTGTTTATGTTGTCGGCCATACCGACAGTACCGGTAGCGACAGTCATAACCAGGGGCTCTCCGAGCGACGTGCATCAAGCGTTAGTGGTTACCTGTCCGGTCGTGGTGTTTCAAGGAACAGGCTATATGCCGAGGGTCGTGGAGAGTCGCAACCGCGTGCTTCAAATTCCACCCACCAGGGGCGTAAGCTTAACCGCAGAGTTGAGCTGTTCATTAATGCCGTGGTTGCCGGAAGAGAGAGCCATGCCAGCCGGAGTCCTTACTGAGTCCGGATCAAGCTCTTCACTTGTTGGCCGCGCACTCACTGCGCGGCCAATGCTTTGCGTTATAACGACTAGATAGAAGTTGCATTCTCCATGACGAAATCACGGAATGCTCTTGCAGCCGGTGACAGGCGTTTGCCTTTGCGGTGAACAAGGTGCCAATGTCGAATCAACGGGAAACCATCGACATCAAGAATGGCGAGACGGCCTGTTTCCAGTTCCAGTTCAATCGTATGGGCTGAGACAATTGAGACACCCATGCCGGCGCGGACAGCTTGCTTGATTGCCTCGTTGCGTGTCATCTGCATGCCGCTTTTAAGCTTCAGTCCAGCAGAATCGAAGAGGCGCTCGATAGCGATGCGTGTACCGGAACCGGTTTCACGAATCACAAAGGTCTCCTCGGCAAGTTCCTGCATGGAGATATTCTTTTTTCCTGCCAGCGGGTGATCAGGCGCTGCGATAACGACCAGCGGGTTTTCCATGAAGGGCTCCCATTCGAGCTCCATCTCTTCCGGAGGCAGGCCCATCAGGACCAGGTCCTCTTCATTTTCCTTGAGTAATTGCACCAGGCTTTCACGATTTGTGACCAGTAGTGATAGCTCGATACCGGGATAGATTTTACTGAATGCTGCAAGCAGGCGCGGAGCAAAGTAGTTGATCGTACTCGCGACGGCAATTTTCAGATGCCCGCTGTTGACGCCCTTCATTGATTTCATCACCTCGGCTGCTTCATCGAGTTCGCGGCAGATGTTCTGACTGTAGTGATTGAGTTCGTGCCCGGCCTCGGTAAGGGATATCTGACGCCCGGTTTTTTCAAACAGCGGTAAACCGACACTCTCTTCGAGTTGGCGTACTTGCATGGAGACTGCTGGTTGAGAGAGGTGCAGTTCTTCAGCAGCGCGTGTGAAACTCAGGTGACGTGCGACGGCCTGAAAGACATGGAGTTGTCTGAGTGTGACATGCATTTGAATAAGCCCACTGAAGAAGTTACATATCAGTATAACAAAAAACTTATCCCTGTTATAACAAAACAGATGGGCAATTTATACAGTTACTCGCCGGCGATCATCATCTCCCTGATCAGCCATGAACCGGTCTGGATACTGCCCGGATAGTCTGCATCATTACCGACAGCAAGAAGGTCCATGAGCATCTGCTTCATGTTGCCGGCGATGGTGATCTCTTCCACGGGATAGAGAATTTCACCATTCTCGACCCAGAATCCGGCTGCACCGCGTGAATAATCACCGGTCACCATGTTGAGGCCCTGCCCCATCATTTCGGTCACAATAAGACCAGTATCCAGTGCAGCCACCATCTCTTCGAAGGTTTCAGTGTTTGGAGTAATTGTCAGGTTTCTCACACCGCCAGCGTTACCCGTGGTTTCCATGCCAAGGCGACGAGCTGAATAGCTGCTTAGAACATAACCCTGAATGATACCGTCGGCGACAATATCTCTGGCCGATGTCGCTACGCCTTCAGAATCGAAAGGTGCGCTTGCCAACCCCCCGGGTTTGAGAGGATCTTCGTGAATATTTATCCATTCCGGAAACACCTGTTGGCCAAGCGAGTCGAGCAGAAAACTCGATTTACGGTAGAGACTGCCACCTGAAATGGCGCCAATAAAGTTGCGCAGCAGGCCGGCTGCGACCTCTGGTTTGAATAGTATCGGTGCAGAACGCGTGGACAACTTGCGTGCACCGAGACGTGAGATGGTACGTTCTGCAGCGCGACGGCCGATCGATTCGACAGACTCCAATTCACTTGCATCACGAGCCGTGCTGTACCAGTAGTCGCGTTGCATGTCGTCATTTTCACTGGCGAGTACACTGCAGCTGATCGTTTGGCGACTGCTCGGATAACCACCAATGAATCCGAGTGAATTGCCATATACTCCAACGCCTTCATCCTGGTTGACGGTAGCGCCGTCTGAATTAGTAATGCGTTCATCGTAAGAGCGCGCAGCTGTCTCACAGGCTGTTGCAATAGATATCGTCTCTTCTACGGGAATCTGCCAGGGGTGATAAAGATCCAGGTCTGGCCACTCTTTTGCAAGGCGGTTCTCATCGGGCAAGCCGGCGCAAGGATCTTCGGCAGCATACTTTGCAATATCGCACGCTGCGGTCAATGCTTCATCTATGGCACCTTCAGAGAGATCTGAAGTGCTGGCTGAGCCTTTGCACTGACCGTAGTATACGGTGATGCCAAGCCCGTTATCCGCGGTGTTTTCAATCGTCTCGACTTCGCCAAGGCGCACCGTGGCAGCGATGCCGTGAGAGCTGTTGGCTGCAACTTCAGCTGCTGAAGCACCCTTCTTGCGTGCATGATTGAGAACCGTATCGACCAGGCTTTGCAACTGTGCCTGTTTTGCACTCGCATCAAAACTCATGCGGTACCTCCAACAGTCAGTTCATCGATTTTGAGGGTTGGCTGGCCGACACCGACCGGGACACTCTGTCCATCTTTACCACACACGCCGACGCCTGCATCAAGGGCCAGGTCATTGCCGACCATACTGACCTTGGTGAGTACATCAGGACCATTGCCGATCAGGGTTGCACCCTTGACCGGGGTCGTAATTTTTCCATTCTCGATAAGGTAGGCCTCGCTGGCAGAGAAGACGAACTTGCCCGAGGTGATATCGACCTGGCCACCACCAAAGTTGACTGCATAGAGCCCCTTGTCAACGCTGGCAATAATTTCATCCGGTTCCTGTTCGCCGGCCAGCATGTATGTGTTGGTCATACGCGGCATTGGCAGATGTGCATAGGATTCACGTCGGCCATTACCCGTGGACTGGCATCCGGAGAGGCGCGCATTGAGCTTGTCCTGCATGTAACCTTTGAGAATGCCCTTCTCGATCAATACCGTCTGCCTGGTTTGTGTGCCTTCATCGTCCATGTTGAGCGATCCCCTGCGCTGTTCAAGCGTGCCGTCATCTACAACCGTACAGAGCGGTGAAGCAACCTGTTCGCCAATGCGGCCGGAAAATGCAGAAGTACCCTTGCGGTTGAAATCGCCTTCAAGTCCATGGCCAACAGCTTCATGCAGCAGAACGCCAGGCCAGCCTGACCCCAGTACAACAGGCATCATACCGGCCGGGGCATCGACAGCCTCAAGATTGACCAATGCTTGCCTGCTTGCTTCCTCGGCGAGTTCCAGGCCTCGACCGTTAAGGAAGAACTCCAGTGTTGTGCGTCCACCCGCGCCGGCACTGCCCTGTTCACGGCGGCCTTTCTGTTCGGCAATCACTTGTACGTTCATGCGTACCAGCGGGCGTACGTCACCAGCCAGTGTTCCATCAGTTGCTGCAACAACGACGCTGTCATGGGCCGCTACAAGACTGACAATAACCTGCTGGATTCGCGGATCCTGTGCACGCGCATGTTGTTCAACTTCTTGCAGCAGCTCTATCTTGTTTTCACGTGAAATGGTGTCGAGCGGATTTACTGGCTGGTAGAGCGCAGGCTGGTTTCTCAGAGAAACCGGCACAGTAACAGAGTTGCCGCTGGCAGCAATGGCACGGGATGTTTTTGCGGCGGATAGGAGGCTGGCAAAGTCGAGATCATCAGTATAGGCAAAACCGGATTTCTCGCCACTGTTTGCGCGGATGCCAGCACCTTGCTCAATATTGTAACTGCCTTCCTTGACGATTCCGTCTTCCAGTGTCCATGCTTCCAGGCGGCTGGCCTGAAAATAGATATCTGCATAATCGAGTTGGTGAGCACAGAGCTCTCCAAGCAGGCGGTCAATTTCCTGTTCACCAATGGAAACAGGTGCCAGCAGTTGCCGGCTGGCAAGTTCATAGGAGGTCGTCATACTGTTCAGCTCGTTTTGCAGGTAAGGCGTCTGTGATTGAGGCTTGGAAAATTGTGGCGAGTTGATTCAAGAAAATCAAGATCAACTGTGGCTGAAGCGACATCTGTACCTTTACCAAGTTCGGCAAGAACATTTCCCCAGGGGTCTACCAGCATGCTGTGGCCATGGGTTTCACGCCCACTGACATGAAAACCACCTTGTGCACTGGCAACCACGAAAGAGAGGTTCTCGATCGCCCTTGCCCTGACCAGAATGTCCCAGTGTGCTTTTCCTGTGGCTTCAGTGAAGGCGGCGGGAACAGCGATGATGCGTGCACCCTTATCGATGAGATCACGAAACATTTCGGGAAAACGCAGATCGTAGCAGATGGCAACGCCGAGTGGGCCGCACGGGGTATCGATTACCAGGCTGGAATCACCAGGCTCGATCGCAAGGGATTCAGAATATTGCTCGTTGGCATCGATCAGTTGGACATCGAAGAGATGCATCTTGTCATAGCGGCCGGCGAGTTCGCCTTCGTTATTAAAGATCAGGCAGGAGGAGCGGACGCGAGTCTCGTCAGATGAGACCAGCGGTACTGTACCGCCGACGATCCAGATGTCGTTGTCTTTTGCCTGTCGACTTAGAAATGATTGTACTTTTCCGTCGCCAAAATGCTCTGCAACGGAGACCATTTCAACGCATCTTTGGCCCATAAAGGAGAAGTTTTCCGGAAGAACAACGAGCTTGCTGCCATCATCGGCCGCTTGCTTGATAAGGCGCTTTGCCTCAAGCAGGTTGGCATCGATATTGGTTCCGCTTGCCATCTGGATGGCGGAGACATTGACGTTCTCTGTCATTGGTGCCTGTTTCAGATAATCCGGACTACGAAGCATACCACAAAGGAGGAAGATAACACGCGGGGTTGCGGCTTTGGAGCGCAATAATCAGTCAAAGACCGGGAGGCCATGAGAATCTGTTTTCTCCTTTTTCTCCTTTTTCTCCTTTTTCTCCTCTTTTTTCTCATTTAGCTCCGCTTCTTGTTGATTGCTTTCTTGTTGCTTGCCCATGCGCTCAATGAGAGGGTCGTCCCATGACCCTGTTACGATATATTTTGTTTCTGCAATACGGTCAATTTTATCTCCGGCAATTGCGCCGGCGAGTAGTAGCGCAGCACCGACAACCGGCCCACCGGCAAGCGTTCCGGCCAGGGGCAGTGTGCCGTGCAGCTTGGGCTTGACGGTGATGACCTGGTCCAGTTCACGTGTTTTCAGGTTGGTTTTCCCCTTGATAAGGATATCTCCGGCCGGTGCCGAGATTTTCAGGTTCTCGGTAGTGGCAATCCCGCTGGCGAGTACCGCCTTGCCGGAAATTTTGTCGAAGCCGAAACCTTCCTTGGTGAAGTCACTGAAATCGAGAGAGAGGCGACGCTGCAGGGCGCGCAGATTAACGAGACCGATAAAGCGTCCGAAACCGGGTTTTGCGTCACTCAGACGGCCTTTGCCTGATTTCACTTTGATTTTTCCTTCAAGGCTCTCAAATGCGAAGTCATCCGGTGTGCCCGGCCAGTTCAGATTGACAGTAAAGGTACCAGGAGACTGTTCAATCTGCTCCGTAATTCCGAGTCCCTTCAGTGCTTTGCCGAGGTCATCCGCAGTGATACTGGCCTCGATGCGCGACTCCTGTTTTGTGCCGTTCTTTGTCCAGGTGCCACTACTATTGATATGGAGGTTCTCATTGGCTATCTCGAGGGCAGAGAGTTGCATACCGTTTTTAATACGTTTTGTCGCCAGTTGCAGTGATCCATATGGAACATCGTTAATCTCAAGTGATTCACTTGAGATCAACAGCAGAGGAGCATTACGTGGATCAAGGGAGCTTTTTTTAATAACTGATTTGCCTCCGTTGTTGGCTTCAAATCTTAGCTTGAGATAAGCAAACTCAGCAATAAACGGAGACTTTTTGTTGATTGGAAATGTAAAAGCACCGCCAATCTTTGGTGAAAAGATTGTTCCTCCATGTCCGCCTGAAACGATGTTGATCTCGTTTTCACCATATTGGATATCCACTGGAGGTTTATCCTGGGTAAGCGGCAGGGAGACCGAAGTACTTCTTTTTTGCTTTGGCGTTTTGTACAGATGCAAGGGCAGTACGACTTCTGTGCCAACAAGCTTGCTGGCTGCATTCAGCCTGACTTGTCCTTTCGACTCAAGCGGAGGAATCAGCACCTTCACATCCCATTCCGATTCTCCACTGATAGGCACTGCCTTGAGTACAGGTAAATGCTGCTTGAGGCGTTCAACGTTGATCAGCGTGTTTGAACGAATTTCAATGCCACCATTTTTCGCCGGAGATATATCAGCCAGGAGCTCAGCCCCAAGCGCAGTTGCCTTGATTTTTTCAGCGAGAAGGCCATCTTGTGTCATATGCAGTACGCCACTAATCCTTTCAATTGGAATGTCAGAGTGGTTGAATTGCAGCTGATTTCCGTCGAGTGCGAGACTGCCCTCGAATTGAGTTTTCGGGTGCGATTTCTTCAGTGGAATTGAGAGATCGATTGCTAGCAGAGATTCGCCTTCGGCCTTAATTGTGTTGGCAAATTTGCCGAAACGGTGACTCAAGGGGCTTTCTCGCAGTAGCCTGAGAGGATCCTGAATGGCGCCCTCAATACGTCCGGTAACCTGCAGTGGTGTGAGAGGTTTCAGGCTCTCTATCCTGGCCGTCGTCTCGGCGACCTGGCTATCGTAAATTTTCCCTGCTGATGCATTGATTGTCATGCTGTTGCGATGGAAATGGACGTTCGCCTGCAGCTCTTCTATGGAAGGCCACTCCTCGCGGTAATCAAGCCTCATGCCATCCACGTCAAACCGGAAGTCGAAAATATCCTCTTCGGCCAGTTTGGCGGGAAAATGATCCAGCGGTCCCTTGATACGTGCCTTGCCATTGCTCAGTTCACCGCCCTGCAAGCTTTTCTCCAGCCAGGAGACAAGGTTGGGTTTCATGATGCCCACAGGGTAGTAAGCTGGCGCCGAGGGAATTTCAGCATGCGAGACCTTGCCCAGGTAATCAAGCAGCGGGGTTTTCTCTTCGCGAGTTGTCAGGCGAAAAGCATGTTCTGTATCCAGGTCATCATTGTTGATCATGATCCGGTTCGAGGCAATCAGCATGCCACCATCGCGTGGAAACCACTGGATTTCTCCCTTGAGACTGCCGATAGCTATTGGCTTGCGGAAAAGGCCTTTGAACTCAACACTCGCCTTGTTCGTATCAAGCGTCAGGCGCCCGCCATTATGACCGGCATCAATTTGGCCGCTGATATTGCTAAAACCGGGAATTTTGTTGACGGCGAGAAGGCCGAGGTTCTCGAGCTTTGCACTGAATTGCCACTCCAGCGGGTGTTCCATTCGAATGCCCAGCAGGATGTCGGATGCGTGTCCTTTCGGAAAGGTTGCAAACAGATGGTCGAGAGTCCTGGAATCGATGGTACGAAATTTCAGGGCTGTAATCAGGTTTTCAATATTGAAGGCATCGGCACCCAGAAACAAGGTATAGGGCGCGTTCTCCTGTTCCTTGCGCAGAGCAAAACCGAGTGAGCGTGTCGGCCATTCCGATCCATTACTCGAGACTTTCATATTGGCGAGATCAATACGCCAACCATGCTCTTCATGATGCCAGCAGAAATTACCACTCGCCCAGTCAACGCTGAGCCTGGGTGCGCCAACATCTGGTGAAATGAATGCAACCTTGTTGGCGGTAAAGCGTCCCTGCAACCTTGTCATTTGTCCTGCTTTCCAGTCACTCCATAATTCAAAGCTGCTGCTGCCGTTCTCGATGCCATAGTGGCCAGGAATCTTGTCGCCAACCAGCCATGCTAGATCAAGCTGAGATGTGATGAGATGGATGCTGCCTTCCCACTCCTGCAGTGATTTGTCGGGTGTTTTGAATTCTGTCGACAGCGTCATTTCGCCACGGTCCTTTTTGTCGAAACCGAGCGTCGCCCGTAACTGGTGTTTGTTTCCGTTGTTAATCAGGACGAGAGACGCTGGTTCAAAACGGGTAATACGGTTGGATTTAAACAGGTCGATAAAGACAATGCGTGCGTTACTTAGCGCCAGGGACTCCGGCTGAAACAGGAGTCGACTGATTTCTGCATAATCGGGTGGCGTATCATCGACGGGCCTCTCCACGCCATAGACGCTGAAGTCTCCGCTGGAATCACGCACCAGTGAGAGAGACATGCCATCAATGATGGCCGACTTGGGAACAATGTTCTGGTGCTCGAGAAGATCGATGATGCTGAGATGGAACTGTATAGAATCTGCCTGAAGGACTATGGCACTACCACTTTTGTCCAGAACGGTAAACTGATGCAGCCTGACTATAGGGCCGGTGCCTGCCCAGTTGCAGCTAATTCTGTCAGCAGATATACGATAGCCAATCTGTTCACTAAGCGATTCCAGAATGGCTTCCTGGTTATTCTCAATATATAGAGGCACAAGAATGCGTGCTGCACTGATCAGTAGTGCAAAAAGCACCAGCAGGAAGACAAAAGGGTTAACGAGATAACGCATTCAGCTGATATCGCAGGCCATAAATAGTGGAGAGTGACTCTGGTCAGTCCCTTGTGTTTGCCCCGTTGTCATACTGTTTCCCGGGGCTTGATTATTGTTCAGATACCTCTTAGAGCAGCACAACGTCAAATTGTTCCTGAGTGTAAAGTTGTTCAGCCTGCAGGCGGATGGTCTTTCCGATGAATTGTTCAAGTTCTGCAAGGCTGGCGGACTCATCGTCGAGTAGCAAGTCAATCACTTCCTGCGATGCCAGAACCAACAGTGATTCGACGTCAAACTGTCGCGACTCTCTGAGAATTTCCCTGAAAACCTCGTAACTTGTCGTTTCTGGCGTCTTTAGTGTCCGACGCCCATTGCATACCGGGCAGGACTCACAAAGGACGTGTTCGAGGGATTCCCTGGTACGTTTTCGTGTCATTTCTACCAGACCGAGAGCCGATACTTCGGTGATCTGGGTTTTGGTGTGATCCCGTGCAAGCGACTTTTCAAGCGCACGCAGCACCTGGCGCTTGTGCTCATCAACCGTCATGTCAATGAAATCGATAATGATGATGCCGCCGAGATTGCGTAGTCGCAATTGACGACTGATCGCCTGCGCTGCCTCGAGATTGGTCTTGAAAATAGTCTCCTCGAGGGTACGGTGTCCGACGAATGCACCGGTGTTGACATCGATCGTGGTCATCGCCTCGGTCTGATCAATGATCAGGTGCCCTCCTGATTTGAGATCAACCTTGCGTTCAAGTGCTTTCTGAATCTCGTCTTCTATACCGTAGAGATCAAAAATCGGGCGTTCACCAGGGTAGTATTCGATACGGTCTGTGATCTCTGGGATGAACTTCTCGGAGAAGTCGACCGCGCGCTCGAAAGTCGCTTTTGAATCGATGCGGACCTTCTCCACATCGGTATCGACCATGTCTCGCAGAGAGCGCCGTGACAGCGGCAAATCCTCGTGAATCAACTCACTGGGCTGCGCTTGTTTCATGCGCTCCTCGATTGATTCCCACAGGCGCGAAAGAAACAGCATATCGGCGCCCAGTGCCATATCATCCGCACTCTCGGCAGCGGTGCGGGCGATAAAGCCACCCTGAATCTTGTGTTGAGCAGCAAATTTTTCGATCAGGTATCGCAGGTGTTTACGTACCTCGCCATCCTCGATCTTCTGCGAAATACCGACGGTACCGGCGGCGTTTGGCAGAAACACCAGGAAACGCGAGGGGATGGAAAGGTTGGTAGTCAGGCGTGCACCCTTGGTACCAAGGGGATCCTTGACGACCTGAACCAGGACGGGTTCGCCATCTCGTACCAGCTCGGTAATATTGGGTGTTCTGTCATCGTTGACCGATGTACCGGAAATATCCGAAGCGTGCAGGAAAGCTGCCCGCGCAAGTCCGATATCGACAAAGGCCGCCTGCATGCCAGGCAGGACCCGGCACACCTTGCCCTTGTAGATATTTCCGACAATGCCGCGTTTCTTGGTGCGCTCGATGATGATCTCCTGGACCACGCCATTTTCAACCACCGCAACACGTGTCTCCGGGGGAGTGACATTGACCAGGATCTCTTCGCTCATCGGTTTTACCCTTTCCTTTTAGTTATAGTTTATATCCGGTTCGCTGTAACAGCTGCCCGGTTTCATACAGGGGTAACCCCATAATGCCAGAATAACTCCCTTCAATCTTCTCAATAAACAGCGCTCCCTTACCTTGTATGCCGTATCCGCCAGCCTTGTCGGCTGGTTCACCGGTCTCCCAGTAAGCCAGGATCTCTGCTTCTGAAATATCACGAAACCAGACACGACTACTGCTTAGCATTTCGTCATGCCGGCCGTCGGTCACCAGTGAGACGGCAGAGAGGACTTCATGCATGCGTCCTGAAAGCTGTATGAACATGGAGATAAAATCTTCGGCGTCACGTGGTTTGCCCAAAATCCTGTTGTCGAGGATGACGCTGGTATCTGCCGAAATAATCCTGTCATCCGCTGTGTAGCTGGAAGCGACAGCTGCCGCTTTCTCTCTCGCCATGCGTATCACGTAGTCAGCAGTCGCCTCTTTATCAAATGGTGTTTCGTCAATATGGGCGGGATGCACATCGGCAGTGATGCCAATTTGCCGGAGCAGTTCAAGGCGACGAGGTGATGCCGATGCAAGTACGACGTGTTGGGCGGACAGGAGTGACTCACTCACGATGATAGGGATGACCGTTCAGAACCGACAAGGCCCTGTAGAGTTGTTCGGCGAGTAATACCCGCACAAGTGGATGCGGCAACGTCAGGGCGGAGAGAGACCAGCTGGTACGTGCACTTGCGCGGCAGGATGCCGAGAGGCCATCAGGCCCGCCAACCAGCAGGGCAGTATCACTCCCCTGCTGCAGCCAGCCATCAAGTTGTTTGGAGAGCTGCATGGTTGACCAGGACTTGCCTTTTTCATCCAGGGCAATCACGTTTGCGCCTTTGGGAATGGCTGCAAGCATGCGCTTGCCTTCATCTTCAATCGCTTTTTCGATACTCGCATTTTTACCACGATGCCTGGGGGCGATTTCAACAAGCTTGAGACTGCATTCACGTGGCATGCGCTTGCTGTATTCTTCGTAGCCTTGTGTCACCCATGCAGGCATACGTGTACCAACAGCAATCAGGTGGATATTCATTCGCGCAGCATGGCAATCACTGGTGCAGTGTCAGGGCGTACACCGCGCCATAACCAGAAGGATTCCGCCGCCTGTTCTACCAGCATACCGAGACCGTCAAGAGAGATTGCTGCGCCTTGTGCCTTGCCCCATTTGACGAATGCGGTTGGCTCGTTGCTGTACATCATGTCGTATGTCCATCCATCTTCTGCCAGCAACCCGTCCGGAAGAGGCGGCACCTCTCCATGGATACCGGCCGAGGTGGCATTGATGATGAGATCAAATTTACCGCCAAGTTGATCGAAACCGCACGCGGCGACGGGGCCATAATTGACAAAACGGAGAGCAAGCTCCTCGGCACGGGAGACAGTACGATTGACGATGGTGACTGAAACGGGATTCTTGTAGAGCAGTGGCGCGATGATGCCGCGAGTGGCTCCACCCGCCCCAACGACGAGGATACGTTTGCCGGTGAATTCAAAACCGTGATTTTTCGCCAGGTCTGTGATCAGGCCGACACCATCCGTGTTATCGCCACGCAGTTCATTGCCTGTAGCCACAATTAGTGTATTCACCGATCCGGCAAGTTCAGCACGTTCGCTGAGGTCGTCAACCATCTGAAAGGCGCGTTCCTTGAAAGGTACCGTGACATTGAGACCGCAGCCGCCGTCATTCAGAAAATCATGTACGTCGCCGTTAAAATCTTCCATGTCGCCGAGGATGCGGGTATAGAGCACCTCTTCACCGGTTTGCTCGGCAAAGGCGGCATGAATTTCTGGCGACTTGCTGTGTTCAATAGGGTTGCCAATCACGGCATATTTACAGAACATACTCTTTTACCCTGCCTGCTCTGCGAGCAACTCGGCAGCACGGCGTGCGAAATAGGTCAGAATGCCATCGGCACCGGCGCGCTTGATGCAGGTGAGTGACTCCATCATTACCGCATCGCCATCCAGCCAGCCATTTTGTGCTGCAGCCATGTGCATGGCGTATTCGCCGCTGACCTGGTAGACAAAAGTTGGTGCCGCGAAACTCTCTTTGACGCGACGGACAATATCAAGATAGGGCATGCCCGGCTTGATCATCACCATGTCAGCACCCTCTTCGATATCGAGAGCCACCTCGTGAAGCGCTTCGTCACTGTTGGCAGGATCCTGCTGGTAGGTGTACTTGTTACCGGCACCGAGATTGGCTGCAGAGCCGACAGCATCGCGAAACGGACCGTAGTAGCTTGAAGCGTACTTGGCGGAATAGGCAAGAATTCGGGTGTGGATATGCCCTTCTGATTCGAGCGCCTCGCGTACTGAACCGATGCGTCCATCCATCATGTCGGAAGGTGCGACCACGTCTGCACCGGCTGCAGCGTGTGACAGAGCCTGTTTGACCAATACCTCGACAGTCTCGTCATTCATCACGTAGCCAGAGTCGTCAATCAGTCCGTCCTGTCCGTGGGTGGTGAAGGGGTCGAGAGCAACATCCGTGATAACGCCCATATCAGGCAGGGCGTTTTTCAGCTCCTTGACAGCGCGTTGTGCGAGTCCGTCCGGATTAAAGGCCTCGCGAGCATCTTCAGACTTGGCCTCGGCAGGTGTAACCGGGAAAAGCGCCATTGCCGGTACACCAAGTGAGTGCAGCAATTTGGCCTCTTCAAGCAGCAGGTCGATACTGAGGCGGTCAACACCGGGCATGGAAGCAACGGCCTCACGCTGGTTACTGCCTTCAAGTACAAAAACCGGATAGATCAGATCATCAGGGGTAAATGTTGTTTCCCGCATCAGACGGCGAGAAAAGTCATCACGGCGCATGCGTCGCATACGCGTTGCAGGAAATTGGCGGGATACCTGTTGCCAGCTCATATCATCAAGCCCTGATAAGTTTATTATTCAACCTTAGCATTGTAACTGTTGTTGGATGCACTTGTCAGTCATGCCCTTGCACCTTGCACCTTGCACCTTGCACCTTGCACCTTGTACCCTACGCCTTTCTATTTTTTACCCAAATCGATGAAAACTGAAAGTAAGGCGATATTCGACGTCGACGAACATGACTTCCAGGCACGTGTTCTCGATGCCTCTGCAACAAAACCCGTTCTGGTTGATTTCTGGGCTGACTGGTGCGGGCCTTGTCATGCGCTTGCGCCACATCTCTATCGAGCGATTGAGGAGCATGATGGTGCAGTAGAGCTGGCCAAGCTGGAGGTGGACGAGGGCGAGAACATGCGTCTCGCGGGCAAATACCTGGTGCGTGGTTTTCCGACCGTGATCGCATTCTGGCAAGGTGAGGAAGTTGCGCGTTTCTCAAGCGCGAAACCGATGCACTGGATTACCGAGTGGATCGATACGAATCTCCGTGATGCACTGACCTGACTGAATCAGGTATCTCATCCATCGCTCCTTTTGGCTGTGCGGGAACTTCTCCCGCCCTTCTGCACGTCTCTTACCGCTCGTCACTCCCCGCGGCCTCACTGAATTATGTCATTTGGGAAGGCCAGCCTATCCATTTCGGGTAGAGTGTATAATGAAATTCTATTGATGTATGTCATTGTTGCATTGCACTAGGCACAGTAATTTGTTAGTCGATTTGTGCGGTGCGAAATACAGGAGTGGCGGTGATTTCGACGATCTTCAATTCGGACATGGCCATTGCCCTTGGGTATATGCTTGCCCTTGGCGTTGTTCTTGCCGCTTTGCTGGTTATTGCGAACCGCTTCCTGTTCGTCTTCCAGGATCCTCGCATCGATGAGGTTGAATCCGCCCTTCCGCATACCAACTGCGGCGCCTGTGGCGAGGCCGGCTGCCGTATTTTCGCAGAAAAACTGATCGTTGGTGATGTCCAGCCAGGGCAATGCACTGTCAACTCGCACGATAACAGCAAGGCAATTGCCGATTACCTTGGCGTGGAACTGGGCGGCCAGGAGAAACGCGTGGCGCGCCTCGCCTGTGCGGGTGGAAAGCACGTGGCACAAACACGAGCCCTGTATACGGGACTGCATTCCTGCCGTGGAGCAGCAATTGTTGGTGGCGGTGGCAAGGGCTGCGCATGGGGCTGCCTTGGCATGGGCGATTGCGAGGATGTGTGTGAGTTAGACGCCATTGCGATGGATGACCACGGCTTGCCGATTGTGGACAGCGAGAAGTGCACGGCCTGTGGCGACTGCGTCGAGATCTGCCCGAGACAGCTTTTTGAACTGCACCCGGTGAGCCACCGGTTGTGGGTAGCCTGCAAAAATCTCGATTCAGATGACGACGCCGAGATTGAATGTGAAGTCGCCTGTACTGCATGCGAACGCTGTGCCACTGACTCACCTGAAGGGCTGATTACGATCAAAGATAACCTTGCAGTTATCGACTACAGAAAGAATGCTCTTGCTTCCAGGGTCGGCATTGAACGCTGTCCGACGGGAGCCATTGTCTGGATTAACCAGAAAGACGAAATCGAGAAAGGGGCAAAGGCAAAAAGCATTATTCGCAAGCAAGTCTTGCCGCTGCGCCGTGCATAATCATTACTAATCCGAGAGGCATCAACAATGTTCGGAAACAAGAAATCAAAACCAGCTGTCAAGTACCCGGGTACGCGCATGGCGATGGACGGCAACGCTGCTGTCATCATGTGCGAGCGCGAAGCCTCTGATGCAGCGGGCGCCTACCCGATTACGCCATCGACACAGATGGGCGAATACTGGGCTGAAGAGGTTGCCAAAGGACATGTCAATACTGCCGGGCAGCCGTTGATTTTTGTCGAACCTGAATCTGAACATGCCGCCGCCGCGTTGACAGCAGGCATGTCGATGTCGGGATTGCGTGCAACAAACTTCTCTTCCGCGCAGGGTGTTGCTTTCATGCACGAGTCGCTTTACGCCGCTGTCGGCAAGCGCCTGCCCTACATTCTCAACATCGGCTGCCGTGCAATTACCAAGGCGAGCCTGAATGTGCACTGCGGACATGATGATTACCACTGTATCGACGATACCGGTTTCTTCCAGGTCTTTTCCAAAGATGCACAGGAAGCAGCCGATCTTAACCTGATTGCACGCAAGATCGCCGAACTGTCGTTAACACCTGCCGCTGTCGCCCAGGATGGATTTTTGACGACTCACCTGATCGAGCCATTGCAGGTACCAGAGCGTGAACTTATCGAAGAGTTTCTCGGCTATCCGGCCGACATGATTGATTGCCCGACTCCTGCACAGGAGATGATCTACGGTCCGAAGCGCCGCCGTGTTCCGGAAGTCTGGACAGTCGATAATCCGATGGTAGCGGGCACGGTGCAGAACCAGGATGCCTACATGCAGGCAACCGCAGCACAGCGCCCCTATTTTTTCGACCACATCCGTGACATTAGCGAAGAGGTGATGGCTGAGTACACTGAACTCACCGGCCGCAGTTACGGGCGTATTGCCGAGTATCGCTGTGATGACGCCGAGTATGTCATTTTCGGCCAGGGCAGCATGATCGTGCAGGCCGAGGCTGTTGTTGACTATCTGCGTGAGACACGCAAGCTCAAGGTTGGTGTGATCAATCTCACCATGTACCGTCCGTTCCCCGGTGATCTCGTCAGCAAGGTGCTGAAGGGCAAAAAGGGCTGCGTGGTACTGGAGCGTACCGATCAGCCGCTGGCTGAAGATTTGCCTGTCATGCGCGAGGTGCGTTCGGTGATTGCCAAGAGCCTGGAAAACGGCACGGCAGACGGAGAGCTTCCATTCCCCGATTATGTGAGTTACAGCAAGGCAAGTGATGCTCCGGCTCTCTATTCAGGCAGTTATGGTCTTGGCAGCCGCGACCTGCAACCTTCCGCGCTCATCGGTGCGATCGAGAACATGCTGCCGGATGGCAAGAACAAGCGTTTCTTCTATCTCGGTATCGAATTTTACCGCGAGGCCGCAACACCGAAACAGGAGATTCACCTCACCGACCTGGTGTCGAGTTATCCGCAGATCAAGGATCTTGCCATTGACGGCAGCGAGAATCCCAACCTGATGCCCGAAGGCTCGATTACCGTGCGCATGCACTCGGTTGGCGGATGGGGAGCCATAACGACCGGCAAGAACCTTGTCATGACACTCTACGAGCTCCTCGGTTTTGATATCAAGGCGAATCCAAAGTATGGCTCGGAGAAGAAAGGCCAGCCGACGACATACTATCTCTCTGCGGCCCCCGAACCGATCCGTCTGAATTGCGAGTACCATTACGTTGACGTGGTGTTATCCCCTGATCCGAATGTATTCCAGCACTCCAACCCGCTGCATGGACTCGACAATGGCGGCGTATTCATTATCCAGAGCAACCTGGATACACCCGAGGAGGTGTGGGCACAGATTCCACGCCAGGCACAGCAGTACATCGTTGAACACGGCATCCGCATTTATTACGTTGACGGTTTCAGGATAGCGAGGGAAGAGGCCACCAATCCTGAATTGCAGTTCCGTATGCAAGGCAACGCCTTCCAGGGTGCGTTCTTTGCTGCTTCCCCACTGATGGAGCGCAACAACATGACCGAGGAGACCCTCCTCGATGCGATCGAAAATCAGTTGCAGGACAAGTTTGGTAGCAAGGGTGCGCGCGTGGTCCAGGACAACCTCAAGGTCGTGCGCCGCGGCTTTGACGAGATTGTCGAGATTACTGAAAAAACTGTTGGTGTCACCCCGGACGAGGTACGCAGGCAAGCGAGCAACTTGCCCGTCATGCTCAAGCAGTTGCCTGAGGGGGATGGCCGTCTTTCCGATATTCACCGCTTCTGAGAGCAGACCGGCAGCTTCTACATTTCAGGAAAGGGCAACGACAACCTCGCCGACCCCTACATGGAGACCGGCCTGACGCCGGTGGCAACAGGTTTTTACCGCGACATGACACAGATTCGCTTCGAGTACCCGGAGTTCATTGCGGAAAAATGTACCGCCTGTGGTGATTGCTACAGTGTCTGCCCGGATAGCGCGATACCCGGCCTGGTCAACTCTATCTCCGAGATATTCAACTCAACCATCATGCGAATCGAGCGCGGTGGCAATCCGACACGCTTCCTGCGTCGCGAGGTGCGAAGCGTTGAGAAAAAACTGAGAGACCTGATCGAGCAGAACGGCGAAGAGGCGGATGTCAGTAAGCTGATCGATCATGCAGTTCTTGAAACACTGGCCGAGTCTGAGCTGCAAGGCAAAGAGCGAGAGAGCCTGGAGCGTGAATTTACCCGCCTGATGGAGACCATTGGTGACTTCCGCTTCTCAATTACCAAGCCCTACTACTCGACACGTGAGAAGCGTCAGAAAGGTAGTGGCGGATTCTTCTCCGTTACCATCAATCCCTACACCTGCAAGGGCTGTATGGAGTGTATCGATGTTTGTGACGATGAGGCGTTGATTGCGGTAACCCAGACGGAGGAGAGCATTGAGCGCATGCGCAGGGAGTGGAATTACTGGCTCGATCTGCCCAGCACCAATCCGGACTTTATCCGTATCGATGATCTCGATGAAAAGATTGGAGCGCTGGAAACCCTGCTGCTGGACAAGCGCAACTACAATGCAATGTTGTCGGGTGACGGCGCCTGTCTTGGCTGTGGTGAAAAAACCAGTGTGCACCTGTTCACCGCAACTGTTACCGCACTGTTGCAGCCACGCATCCAGAACCATCTGGAAAAGATTGACGGGCTGATTAACCAGCTGGAAACAAGGGTGTGCATGACGCTTGCCGACAATATCGATCTGGATAACACCGAGGCTTTCCGCAATGCCATTGATAGCAACCAAGAGCAGGATCTTACTCTTGGCACGCTGTCGCACACGCTGGAAGAAGATAGCGACACTCGCCCGTTGAACCAGGAGTGGCTCAAGGAGATCACTGCCCTGCTCGATGCATTGCGTGATCTCAAGTGGAAATATACCGAGGGTCAGACAAAACAGGGTCGTGCAGAGATGGGCATCATCAACGCAACCGGCTGTACCTCGGTGTGGGGTTCAACTTTCCCCTATAACCCTTATCCATTCCCGTGGGCCAACCACCTGTTCCAGGATGCACCATCCATGGCGATGGGTATCTTCGAAGGCCACATGGCAAAAATGGCCGGGGGCTTCAAGGCGATTCGCAAGGCCGAGCTCATCCTTGCTGACAAGTATGACCCTGCCGAGCACAACAACTTCTTCACTTACTTCAACTGGAAGCAGTTCAGTGATGACGAGTGGCACCTGTGCCCGCCGGTTGTTGCTGTCGGCGGTGATGGCGCCATGTATGACATCGGTTTCCAGAACCTGTCGCGTGCCCTGATGTCAGGTATGCCGGTCAAGATGCTGGTACTTGATACCCAGGTCTACTCCAATACCGGCGGCCAGGCATGTACTTCAGGTTTCATCGGCCAGGTGTCTGATATGGCACCGTACGGCAAGGCCTGGAAAGGTAAAGAGGAGATTCGCAAGGAGATCAGCCTGATCGGTATGGCGCACCGTACCTCATATGTACTGCAGGGCGCGATATCCAACATGACACACATGATCGAAGGTTTCGTTGACGGCCTCAACAGTCGTCGCCCAGCCTTGTTCAATCTCTATGCCGTGTGCCAACCGGAACACGGCGTGGGCGACGATGCCTCCGAGGCGCAGAGCAAAATGGCGGTCGAATCACGCGCCTACCCGCTGTTTCGCTACGATCCGGATGCTGGCGAAACCCTGATGGATTGTTCAGATATCGAGGGTAACCCGTCGCTTGACGAGGATTGGCCCACCTATACGCTGAATTACATTGACGAAGAGGGTGAAGAGAAGGATATGGATGTGCCCATGACCTTTGCCGATTTCGCCATGACAGAGGGGCGTTTCCGCAAAAACTTCCGCCAGGCGCCACCGGAAACCTGGAACGACAGCATGATTCAACTGCATGAGTTCATCGACCTGGACGAGGATGAGCGTGATGGTATGTTTCCCTATATCTGGGGCGTGGATGGCAAGAACCGCCTGATGCGGGTGCTGGTATCGCAGGAGATGGTCAAGTCAACAGAGGAGCGTCGCAGCTTCTGGCGCCAGCTCAAGTCATTGGCTGGTGTCGACCAGGTCGTCAACATGGATGAGGTCAAACTCACGGCCAAGGCCGAGGTGGCACAGCAGCTGACTGCCACGCTCATGGGTATGGCGGCCGGCAACCTGCCGGCAGGCCTGCTGGATGGTGCAACAGGAGACACTGGCACGGCTGCCACAGCAGCAGGTGGCGGCAATGGTGCGACGGACTTTGAACCCGTCTGGGTAGAAACGCCCGAGTGCACAACCTGTGATGAGTGCATAGAGATCAATCCGAATATCTTCGCCTATGATGACAACAAGCAGGCCGTCGTGATCAATCCGACCGGTGGCGCATTCAAGGATATTGTCAGGGCCGCGGAGAAATGCACGGCCGGTTGCCTGCACCCTGGAACACCTTTCAACCCGGATGAACCGGGCCTGGAGAAGCTGGTGCAACGGGCCGCGAAGTACCAGTAGGTGGAACTGACTTTTATGTTCCCGTTGTTTAACAGGTTTCGCAAGGGCCATTTCGAGCACGGTGTACACCCTGACTATCACAAGGGAATAACGTGCGATAAGGAGATCAGGCGGATGGCTTTTGCTCCGCGACTGATCGTGCCCGTGTCCCAGCATATCGGTGCGCCCGCTGTGCCAGTGGTCAAGGCCGGACAGGAGGTTGTTCGCGGACAGCTGATTGCAGAAGCTGACGGTTTTTTCTCAGTGCCCGTGCATGCTCCTGCTACCGGTATCGTCGAGGCGATTGACCTGATGCACAGTGCGGCAGGTCCAAAGGTATTGTCGATCGTCATCAAGGTCTACGAGGCGGCCTCGCAACAGGTGCTGGAGAGCTATCCCGTGGATCCGATGCAACTGGACAGGGACGAGCTCATCAAGCGAGTGCAGAACAGCGGCCTTGCCGGGCTTGGAGGTGCTGCCTTCCCTTCGCATGTGAAACTGCAGGTGCCCGAGGAGAAGCAGGCCGAGGTGCTGGTAGTCAACGGCTGTGAATGTGAGCCTTACCTGACTTGCGACCATCGTGTCATGCTTGAGCAACCAGAGAATCTGCTCCAGGGCGTTCGCTATGCCCTGCGCATCACGGGAGCGAAGCGGGCGATCATCGGTATCGAGGATAACAAGGCCGATGCGGCCCGGCTACTGCGTGAAAAGCTGACGGATAACGATCCGATCAGTGTCGAATTGGTGGAAACCAAGTATCCACAAGGCGCTGAAAAGATGCTGCTCAAATCACTGCTTGGACTCGAGGTTCCGGTTGGTGGGCTGCCTATTGATGTTGGTGTGGTGGTCAACAATGTTGGTACTTTGGCACAGCTTGGCAGGCTTCTGCCCAGCGGTGAGGGCTTGACCGAAAGGGTGATCACTGTGAGCGGATCCGGCATGGAGAAGGCGGGTAACTATCTTGTGCCGATTGGTACTCCGGTCAGTTTTATCCTCGAGCAGGTGGGGGTGGAAGCCGAATATGAAGAGGTCATCATGGGTGGCCCCATGATGGGTATGTCAATCGCCTCACTGGAGGTTCCTGTCACCAAGGGCACCTCGGGTGTGCTGGTATTCCGGGAGCGCAGATTCATTGAAGAGCAAGGTGAGCGTGGCACCCGGTTTCCCTGTATCAAGTGCGGCCGTTGCGTGGATGCCTGCCCGATGCGCCTCAATCCCGCCCAGATGGTGTGGCTCGCCGAGAAGCGTGAATACACGGCGATGCAGGAGAAGTTCAATCTCAACAGCTGTTTTGAATGCGGTTGCTGCAGTTTTGTCTGTCCTTCGAATATTCCGCTGGTGCAGTACTTCCGTATCGCAAAGAGCATTAAC
The DNA here is from genome assembly GCF_002020255.1 of Solemya velum gill symbiont. NCBI lineage: Bacteria > Pseudomonadati > Pseudomonadota > Gammaproteobacteria > Solemya velum gill symbiont. The sequence continues at coordinate 22,249 of NZ_MPQG01000014.1, forward strand.
AATGAAAACAGGGAGGCAACAGCCTGATGTCGCGCAAGCCTATCGTATTGCATACGGCACCGCACGTGAAAAGGCCGCAGGAGGTTCCGGTCATCATGCGGAACGTCGTGTTTGCCCTGTTGCCGATCCTGGCTTTTGCAATTTACCAGTTCGGCATCAGTGTGCTGGCACTGACGCTGGTGGTGACGTTGACCTGCCTGGCCACAGAGCGCTTCTTCAACTGGATGAGTAACAGGACAAGTTCGCTGGGTGACTGGTCTGCAGTGATTACCGGCATCTTGATGGCACTGACGCTGCCTCCCGGTTTTCCGTTATGGATGGGTGTAGTTGCCGGCTTTGTCGGCATGGCCATGGGCAAGATGGTTTTTGGTGGTATCGGTTTCAATGTTTTCAATCCAGCCCTGGTGGGGCGTGCTTTTGTACAGGCAGCCTTCCCTGTCGCTATCACGACCTGGACACCGGCCTTTTTTGACGGGCGATTTACCCAGTTTATCCCGACAACGCTGACGATGCCCTTCATGATGCCGCCGGATATCTCCGCATGGGCAAGCAGCGTGGCAGTCGACGGCTTTACCGGTGCAACGCCACTCGGGCTGCAGAAGTTTCAGGATACGCAGACAGCGCCGATGGAGCTGTTGACCGGTATGACCGCGGGCTCTGCCGGTGAGACCTCTGCCCTGCTGATTTTCGTCTGCGGTCTCTATCTTGCGTTTCGCAACATGATGAACTGGCGTATCCCGGTATGGATTTTTATCGGCGTGACAGTCACATCCGGGGCGCTCTACCTGGTGGATGCCGACAAGTATCCCGATCCACTCTTCATGCTGCTTTCAGGCGGCCTGATGCTGGGCGCGATGTTCATGGCTTCTGACATGGTCGGCTCCCCAGTCACGGCGAGGGGCGTCATGATCTACGGTCTGCTGATCGGTTTTCTGACAGTTGTAATCCGTGTATTCGGCAGCCTCTCTGAAGGAATCATGTATGCCATCCTGCTGGGCAATGCGGCCACGCCCCTTATCGATGCGATGACCCAGCCGCGGGTTTTCGGGGCGCGACGCAAGGAGCAATCGCCATGAGCGATAATCCGCAAGTCGACAGGGCTCACAAAACAACCAGCACGGCAATGATATTGACCCTCGGGTTGGTGACGGCTCTGTCAGGCTTCCTGGTTGTATTTGTCTACCAGGCGACCAAGCCGGTGATTGCCGAAAACAAGCGCCTTGCTATCGAACAGGCGGTGTTGCAGGTGATTCCGGGTGCCGAGAGCTTCACGCCGATGCTGTTGACCGAGGATGCACTGGTTCCTGTTGCGCCCGGGATCGAAGGCACAAGGGTCTATGCCGGTTATGATGGCGAGAACAGCTTTATTGGCCTGGCGGCCGAGGGCGCAGCACAAGGCTATGCCGATATCATTCAGTTGATCTATGGCTACAAGCCGGCCTGCGAATGCGTCACCGGTATCAAGGTGATCAAGCTGGCGGAGACGCCCGGGCTGGGTGACAAGATCATTACCGACAAGAACTTTGTCGCCAACTTCGATGCGCTGGATGTCAGGCTCAATTCCGATGCTACAGCACTGGCGAACGCGGTCGTCCTCGTCAAGAAGGGTTCCAAGACGAACCCGTGGGAGGTTGATGCTATAACCGGTGCGACGATTTCATCTAACGCGGTTGCCAAGGCCATCAATGCCAGTGCGCAGCAACTGCTTCCGCAAATTCAGCCATACCTCGAAGAGTTGGAAGGAGCGCAGCCATGAGCCTGCTCAAACAGGATGATCGCATCACCGCAGAGACCTTTCTCGAAGGGATCTGGCGCGATAATCCGGTGTTTGTCATGTTGCTGGGTATGTGTCCGGTTCTCGCGGTGACCAATTCTGCCGTGAATGCACTGGCGATGGGAGTGGCAACCACTTTTGTCCTGCTGGCCTCGAGTGTGCTCGTCTCCCTGTTTCGCAAGCTGATCCCGAAAGAGGTCCGGATCGCGACCTACATCGTCATCATCGCCACCTTTGTCACCATAGTCGATTATGTCATCCAGGCCATCAGTCTCGATCTTTACAATGCGCTCGGCGCGTTTATCCAGCTGATCGTTGCCAATTGCATGATCCTCGGGCGGGCCGAGTCGTTTGCTTCCCGCAATACGCCCATGAAGTCGGTCGTCAATGGTCTCGGCATGGGGCTCGGTTTTACACTTGCGCTCTTGTGTCTCGGTGTCGTGCGGGAAATTTTAGGCAACGGTTCACTGTTTGGCTTGCCCCTGTTTGGCGATGGTTTCCAGCCATGGATTGTTATGGTGCTGCCACCGGGAGGCTTCATAGTACTTGGCGGCTGGTTGCTCTTTTTTGAATGGCTCAAGGTGCGCAAACAGGAACTGTCCGGTGACGAGGAGGCAGTGCATGGAAGTTAACAGCATTTCATTTATATTTTTTAACGCATTCCTGGCGAATAACTTCGTGTTAGCACTGTTCCTTGGGCTGTGCCCTTTCCTCGGGGTTTCGGGGAAGCTGGAGACAGCCGTGCCAATGGGCCTGGCAACCACATTCGTCATGCTGGTGAGCTCGGTATGTGCATATGCGATCAACCAGGTACTGGTGACGTTCGATATCGAGTACCTGCGCCTGATCAGTTATATTGCAGTAATTGCATCGGCTGTACAGCTGGTGGAGATGGCGATGAAGAAGCTTTCACCTGCGCTGTTTCGCGCGCTGGGCATCTTTTTGCCACTGATCACGACCAATTGCGCAATTCTTGGGCTGGCACTATTCCAGACCTTCAAGGAGTACAATTTTATCCAGTCGGTCGTCTATGCGCTTGGTGCCGGTGCCGGCTTTATCCTTGCTATCGTACTGATGGCCGGTCTGCGCGAGAGACTGGAGTTGGCGAAGCTGCCAAGTGTGACACAGGGTGCTGCGCTGAGCCTGATTCTCGGTGGCGTGTTGTCACTGGCATTTATGGGTTTTGCAGGACTGGGAGCTTGATGATGCGAGATTATCTTGTTGCGATGTTGGCTCTGCCCCTGCTCTTCCTGGTATGGGTTGTCGTACAGTGGATTACACGACAATATGCCATGCGTCACCCGGAATTCGGGCCGCCGCGGGAAGAGGGCTCAGGGTGCGGATCTTCCTGTCAATGCGGCAGTGGCGGTTCATGCAAGAAACAGAAATAGCGACGTGAATTTGCGGCGTACTGACTGAATGATCTACTTTATACGGGATTCGATATGACAGATATAAACTTGGAAGAGGCTCTTGGCAATAGCTGCCAGGCCACGGTTAAATCTAGCAAGCGTATTACTTCTGACAACACCGATGAGATCCGTGAACTGCACCTGTCCATCGATGAGCCGGCATTTCGCTGCATGGCGGGACAGAATATCGGTGTTCTGGTGCCAGGCCCACACCCGTTCGGGAATGAATTTCACCATCGTTACTACACGATTGCAGGCATGCACACGGAAGATGCTGAAAACGTGGAGATAGAAATTCTCGTGAGACGCTGTTTCTACATTGACGAGGTGTCGGGCGAGAGTTACCCTGGTATCTCTTCCAATTACCTGTGTGATGCGATACCCGGTGAGCAGATTACTATTACCGGACCCTACAAGGCGGCATTCAGAGTGCCGGCCGACAAGGGCAGCAACCTGCTGATGATCGGCACAGGCACGGGGATTGCGCCGTTCCGTACCCTGGTTAAATCGATCTACGACCAGCACGGGGACTGGCAGGGAAAGGTTCGACTTTTCTACGGCGCCAAAAGTGGTCTGGACACGCTATACATGAACGACCAGAACAGTGACCTGACAAACTACTACGATGAGGCGACTTTCAAGGCATACAGTGCCATCAACCCGCGTCCCCGTATGGATGCTTCCGTCGCACTGGGGAACAGCCTGGCTGAAAACAGCGCTGAGACCTGGGCGCTGATGCAGGAGCCAAATACTTACGTCTATCTTGCCGGATTAAAAAAGCAGGTCGCCGTACTGGACAAGGTGATGAGTAAAGTGGCGGGTTCGGAAGCCGCCTGGCAGGCGTTAAGGAAGCAGTTGGCCCGTGAGGGACGCTGGGCAGAATTGACGTTCCAGTAGTTTGTTGTCAGGCGAAAGTGCCTTGCTGTTTATTGACGGCTGTCAGAAAGGAATCACCGCGTCAGTCACCCAGGCGGCAGCTTCGCCGGTTGATTCAACAGCATCACCTGCAGAACCCGGTATGACGGCATCGGCCACTTCAAACGGCGCCTTGACCACGAAGGCCGCAGTTTCACCGACGATACAGCCACCAAGACATATGGCGAGAAATGGAATTGTCAGAAGCTTGATATATTTCATCCACGAAGCTTATATGCGAGCTATTCAGTTGCCAAGCTGTTTCTCAAGGCAATAGTCATCCATCACAAAGCCGTTGCCAATGTCGGTCACCAGTTCGCCAGTGATGACCATTCCCCAGCGTTGATAAGTGGCCAGTGCACTGCTGTTGTGCCGGTTGACGGTCAGCGTGATGGCTGTTGCGCCAAGCTTGAGGGCCTGTTTCTCGATGAAATCGAAAGCGTAGAAACCAGCGCCCTTGCCGCGATAGTCGGCGTCGATATAGATCTTGCTCAGAAACAGTTCCTGCCCGCGTAACTGGAATGAAAAGTAGCCAAGTGCCTTTTGCCTGTCGGAGACCAGGTAGTAGTGGTATCCGGCATCAATTTGCTCTTTCATCGCCGCCATAGACTGAAATCGGCGCAGCATGAATTCAATCTGTTCGTGGCTGAGAATTACCTTGTAATGGTTACGCCAGATCTTCTTTGCCAGCGCTTCGGCAGCTCGAATGTCGTTATCGCTGGCGAAAGAAGTGATAGAGAAAGGACTTGGGTTGTTGCTGTTTTTGTTCTTCATTTTCTGGTGCTGATGTTGGCTCGGGTTTTGGTACCGATGCTGTCTGCATCAACCCGTGGATGCGCTTGACATAGTTGCGGGTCTCTTTCGGTGCATAGGGAGAGACCTCCTGCCAGCTTTGGGCTTTTTTATCACTGGTTGAGGCTTTCCTGTATGCCTTGCGGACTCCGCCAAAACCGGCATTGTAGCTACCGAGGGCAAATGCGAGGCGCTCCTTGGGCGATATGTTTTCGTTCTCTTTTTTCCAAAGCTTGTACATCTGACGGTCGTAATAGATTCCTGCAGCGATATTCCAGCGCGGCGTGGTGATATCCTTGTAGTGCGGATTCTTCTTCTGAATTTCGCGGAAAGTGGCAGGCATAATCTGCATGACGCCTTTTGCGCCCACGCGGCTCTTTGCCTTCGGTTTCAGGTTGGATTCGGCTATTCCCTGTGCCTTGAACCAGCGCCAGTCAAATGCCGGGCCAAAATAGTGCTTGGAATATTTGCGGAAATGATCGTCGTACTTGTTGCTCCAGTGTTCGTCATCCACCGGCGGGTCCTTGACTGCAGCCAGTGCAATGACCGGCAGCAGCAGTGCAACAAAAAACAGCAGGCCAGGCCTGTCCATGTCAGTTCAAACCCATTCCTATGACAAGGCCAAGAGCTGTTCCAATACCGACGAACATACCGGCAATCATGATGCCGACGGCGATGTTGCCCTCGGCAAGTTTGTCGGGGATGCTGAAGTTGACAATGTGGCTGAAAAGCTTGCAGCCCATCCACATGAAAAACAGCACCATGACACCACCGGTAGCGACATAGATGATGTTAAGTAATAGCGGGTCGAGGTCGGTCATAAAATCCTCCGGGATTCGCCCGTTTATATACGGGCCTGTTGTTCTTTATTTGTATTAAGTATAGCCGAATCAGCCAACCTCAGGCTGTTCCAGCGTTTGACTCTAGATCCACTCCTGCGGCTTGAGATAGCGTTCGTACAGAAGAGCCTCGGGTGAACCGGGTTCCGGTGACCAGTTATAGCGCCACTTCACCAGTGACGGCAGTGACATCAGGATTGATTCAGTGCGGCCGCCGCTCTGCAGGCCGAAAATGGTGCCGCGGTCATACACCAGGTTGAACTCGACATAGCGCCCGCGACGATACAGCTGGAAGTCACGTTCCTGCTCAGAGTATGGCATTTCGCGTCGCTTCTGTACGATTGGCAGGTAGGCGGGAATATAGGCGTTGCCGACGCTCTGCATGAATTCAAATGTCTTATCAAGGCCCCACTCGTTGAGGTCGTCGAAAAAGAGGCCGCCGACACCGCGAGTTTCATCGCGGTGCTTGAGGAAGAAGTAATCATCGCACCACTTCTTGTAGTCGGCGTAAACGTTATCACCGAAGGGATCGCATGCTGCCTTTGCTGTGGTGTGCCAGTGAACCACATCCTCCTCAATCGGATAGTATGGGGTCAGGTCAAAACCACCACCAAACCACCATACCGGCTCTTCTGTTTCATGTTCGGCGACGAAAAAACGCACATTGGCATGTGATGTTGGCACGTGAGGATTGTTAGGGTGTATTACCAGCGAAACTCCCATTGCCTGGAAGCTGCGGCCGGCCAGTTCCGGGCGAGCAGCAGTTGCTGACGGCGGCAGCTGGGTGCCATGAACATGTGAGAAGTTGACACCGGCTTTTTCAAAAACCTTGCTGCCTTCCATCACACGTGTGCGCCCGCCTCCGCCGGCTTCACGTTCCCAGCTCTCTTCCATGAAGCCGTCGCCGTCATCCTCTTCGGCAAGTGCGTTGCAGATGCTGTCCTGCAAACCAAGAAGGTAGTTTTTTACATTTCTGATCGATATTTCATCCATATTTTTTATTCTCATGCCCTCAGAAGGATGCCGCTTGTAGCATCACGGATCTCGGTCGGTCTGTCCAGCTTGCCGGTGGCGCCGTAGACGATCATATCAGGAAGGTGTCGGAGTCTTTGACGCACCTGCAAGGGGTTGCGAGCAGGTTCTTTGCCAGAGGTGTTGGCGCTGGTTGAAACCAGTGCGCCACCGAAGGCTGTACACAGGTCACTGGCAATGGGGTGTGCTGTCACTCGCACAGCAACAGTGTCGCGACCACCGGTGATCCATGCCGGAACATCGGTTGCGGCTGGAACAACCCAGGTGACCGGTCCGGGCCAGCTTTTTTCGAGTTCCCTTGTGGTTTTCTCGTCGACACGGATATAGGGTGCAAGCTGCTCGATCGCTGATGCGACCAGAATCACTCCTTTTTCAGGCGCCCTGCCCTTGAGCCAAAACAGTCGTGCGACTGCCTGTGGGTCGAGCGGGTCGCAGCCGAGGCCGTAAACAGCCTCGGTCGGGTAGGCGATGACGCCGCCGCTATGGAGGCAGCGCCTGGCCTCACGTAATTTCCACGCAGGCAATAGTGAGTTACTCAAAGTTGCTCCTGCAGTTCCATGTCGGCCGTGATCGGACCACAACGAATGGTTTACTCATAATCGATTTCTTTTTCGGGAGAAGGGAGCGAAGATAACGATTAATTCTTATTAAGGCAAGATGTACAGATAATGGGTGGATTACTGATCAAGAGTCAATTCAGGCCGACATGGTGGCTGAAAAGTCCTCACTTGCAGACATTCTGGCCGGTTTTCTTCGCGCGACAGCGATTTGAAGGGCGTAAAGAGCGCTTTGATCTGCCAGACGGTGATTTTGTTGACCTTGTCTGGGGCGAAGGTGATGGGCCGCTGGTCATGGTTGTCCATGGCCTGGAGGGGTCGATTGATTCACATTATGCTGCCGCGATGATGAATTCACTGCAGATGAGCGGATATAGCGCTGTTTTCATGCATTTTCGCGGCTGTAGTGGTGAGCCAAACCGATTCGACCGGGCCTATCATTCGGGTGATACGGCTGACATTTCCGCTGTAGCGGCACATGTTGTTGAGGTCACCGGCAAGTCTTTGCAGGCAATGGTTGGTTATTCACTGGGGGCCAATGCGATGCTCAAGTGGCTTGGTGAGGCGGGTAGTGATGCAACACCCCGATCTGCGGTTGCAGTCTCAATTCCTTTTCGTCTGGAGCTTGCGGCAAAACGTTTGCAGCAGGGCGGTTCGCGCATCTATCAGTCCTACCTGTTGCGTAAAATGCGCGCTGCCTACCAGCGCAAGTTCGACAAGCGCCCTTCTCCACTCGATATCGACGTTGCTGACTTAAAGGATTTTTTCCAGTTTGATGACCAGGTCACGGCGCCATTACACGGTTTTGACGGTGTTGATGACTATTATCGTCGCAGCAGTTGCAGGCAGTATCTCGGCGGCATTCGCAAGCGCACGCTGATCATTCACTCCAGTGACGATCCCTTTATGTATCCATATGCAGCGCCTGAACCAGAAGAACTGTCCGAGCATGTCACGCTTGAATTGACTCAACACGGCGGTCATGTCGGATTCATCACAGGTGGTTTGCCGCAGCGCTGGCTTGAGAAGCGGATTATCGAGTTCCTGAAATCAGATGAGCCCCCGGTCGGCCATTGATTCAGCGCCATCGGCAGTGACAATAATGTGATCCAGCAGGCGGACTTCGACCAATGCCAGCGCTGATTTTATCTTTTCCGTGATGTTGATGTCAGCGCGACTCGGCTCGGCAACGCCGGATGGATGGTTGTGCGCAAGAATCACGGCTGCGGCGTTGTGCTGCAGGACGCGCTTGACTACCTCGCGAGGATGAACGCTTGCGCCATCGATGGTGCCGCTGAAGAGGGTTTCGAAACAAATGACCCGGTGTCGTGTATCGAGAAACAGAACGCCAAAGAGTTCGCGTGTAGCACTGCCGATCTCTGCCTGCAGGTTGCTGAATGCCTTGCCGGGTGAGGTGAGTTCAGCGCCACGCTTGATTTTTTCACCCTGGTAGCGACGTGTCATCTCGACGACCGCCTGCAATTGGGCAAACTTTGCATCGCCGAGGCCGGCGGCCTCGCAGAAACGCTGCCTGTCGGCGGCCAGCAGGTTGCGCAGACCGTCAAAGTTGCTGAGCAGTTCCCGTGCCAGGTCAACAGCGCTTTTACCCTTAACGCCGGTGCGCAGAAAAATCGCCAGCAGTTCGGCGTCCGATAGCGCAGTCGCGCCGCGCTGAAGCAGTTTTTCCCTTGGCCTTTCCGCGCTCGGCCAATCGCTGATAGCCATTCCATGACTCCGTTCGTGGTGAACATAGAGTCTGGCAAAGTTTGCCTGAAAAAGCCTGCAGTAACCTGCAGGCGGGTTTGCTGAATCCCTGCTGTTGTTTAGAGTACCTTGGAGTAACGGTTGCTTGCGCCATCTCTGTCGAGATAAGCATCGAACTGCATGCAAATGTTTCGAATAAGCAGTCTTCCGCGTTGATGGACGGTGATTTTGTGGTCACCTACTGTGAGTAGATCATCCTCGATCATTTCCTGCAGGCGTTCCAGTTCTGTGGCGAAGTGGTCCAAAAAATTAATACGCCATTTTCGCTCAAAAGAGGCGATATCAAGCTGAAAATTGCAGATAAGGCGGGTAATGACGTCACGGCGAATCATGTCGTCAAGTGTCAGTGTGAGACCATGTGAAACAGCCAGCTCACCGGCATCAATACGTGCATTATAGTCATCCAGACCACGCATGTTCTGTGCGTAGACGTTGCCGATCATGCCAATGGAGGTAACACCGATACCGATCAGGTCGCAGTCTGCGTGAGTCGAGTAGCCCTGGAAGTTACGATACAGGGTGCCTGCCTTCTGGTGTGCCACGAGTTCATCTTCTGGCTTGGCGAAGTGATCCATACCGATGTAAACATAACCGGCCTCGGCCAGTTTGCTGCCAGTACGGCGCAGGGTCTCCAGTTTCTCTTCAGGCGGTGGCAGCTCGTCTTCATTGATGCGGCGCTGCGGCTTGAAGCGCTCTGGCAGGTGTGCGTAGTTGAATACCGACAGGCGGTCGGGAGAGATTTCGATCATGCGATCAAGCGTGCGATCAAAACTATCTGCAGTTTGAAGTGGTAATCCGTATATCAGGTCGACACTGACAGACTTGAAACCGGCATCGCGGGCTGCTGTCAGCACCTCGATGGTCTGTTCTTCGGGCTGTATTCGGTTGACCGCAACCTGCACCTTGTGATCAAAATCCTGTACGCCGAGACTGATACGGTTGAAACCGATTTCACGCAGCTGCATCACTTTTTCACGGTCTGCTTCACGCGGATCGATTTCGATCGAGTATTCGCCCGAGTCATCATCGACCAACTGGAAAGCCTCACTGGTCTTGAGCATTAACTCGTGCATCTGCTCGTTGCTGATGAAGGTCGGTGTGCCGCCTCCCCAGTGAAGTTGCCTGACCTGGCGTGATGAATCGAACAGCCTGGATTGCATTTCCAGTTCCTTGTAGACACGGTCCAGGTATGGCTGTGCCTTGCTTCGGTCCTTGGTTGCAATCTTGTTACAGGCGCAGAAGAAGCAGACCGTGTCGCAAAAAGGAATGTGGAAATAGAGCGACAGCCCACGGTCAGTGTGATTGGAGTCCTCCGCAGCTGTGCGATAATCATCAACTGTAAAGCTGTCATCAAATTGCAGCGCAGTTGGGTAGGAGGTATAGCGCGGGCCGCTGAGGTCGTAGCGCTTGATCAGTTCGGGATCAAGTATCAAGGGATTGTCCATCAGGGCATTCTAAGGTTAAAAGAGTAATCTTTAAAGGGTTATTGCTCGTTTGTCATTAGTTGTTAGCCTTTTTATTGCCGGTCGCTGGCTGATGGAAGTTTATTGTGAGTGCTTACTACCGCAGCAGATTTCTATCTGATAATCTATCTGCGTAGAAGAGCTCTTACAGGAACAGTTGCCTTGTCTTTACTGGGGCGTCATATATTACTGGGTGTCAGCGGCGGAATAGCAGCCTACAAATCCGCTGAACTCGCGCGCCTGCTGGTCAAGGCCGGAGCCGAGGTGCGGGTCGTCATGACAACGGCAGCAACCGAATTCGTCGGCCCCATGACATTCCAGGCACTAACAGGACACACGGTCAGGAGCGGGCTTTTTGACGAAGAGCACGAGGCGGCCATGGGCCACATCGAGCTGGCACGCTGGGCAGATCTCGTGGTGATTGCTCCTGCAACGGCAGACCTGATGGCACGTCTTGCGCATGGAAAGGCAGAAGATCTGCTGACAACACTGGTGCTGGCAACACCGGCAGCGGTAGCGATTGCCCCGGCGATGAATCAGCAGATGTGGGCAGATACTGCCACGCAGGCGAACCTTGAACGGTTGGACGAGCGTGAATACCTTATATGGGGTCCTGCAGCCGGAGAGCAGGCGTGTGGTGACGTCGGCATGGGCAGGATGATCGAGCCTGCAGAGATTGCAGAAAAAATAGATGCCAGTTTCCCGGGAGGCCGCCTTGATGGTATTAGTGCCATGGTCACGGCAGGCCCGACCTATGAGGCGATCGACCCGGTACGTTTTATCGGCAATCGCAGCTCGGGCAAGATGGGTTTTGCAGTGGCCCGGGCACTGGTCGAGCAAGGCGCCGAGGTGACCCTGGTTGCAGGGCCGGTCAAGCTGGAGGCGCCGAAAGGTGTGCGGCGCATCGATGTCGAGTCGGCAGCAGAAATGCACGCTGCTGTGATGGACTCAATTGCCGGCCAGGCGCTGTTCGTGGCGAGCGCCGCAGTGGCCGATTACCGTCCGGCAGATGTCGCTGACGGTAAAATCAAGAAATCAGCACAGAGTATGACGCTGGAGCTGGTTCGTAATCCTGATATTCTCGCCGACGTTGCCGCCCTTCCCGAGCCCCCCTTCTGTGTCGGCTTTGCTGCCGAGACGCACGATGTTGTCGGGCATGCCGAAGAGAAGCGCACACGCAAGAACCTGGACATGATCGCGGCCAACCATGTTGGCGGCGAAACAGGCGGTTTTGATGCGGCAGACAATGCCCTGACTGTCTTGTGGAAGAATGGCAGTATCGAACTGCCGATGATGGATAAACAGCGGCTGGCCCACAGGCTGGTCGAACTGATTTGTGACCAATTCAAGAAGCCTGAGGGCGATGATTAAAAAGAGCAAGATTTATGCATGAACTCGAACTGAAGATACTGGACCAGCGTCTCGGACATGAATTCCCCCTGCCCGCTTATGCCACACCCGGCTCGGCCGGTATGGACCTGCGCGCGATGCTGGAAGAACCCATGCTGTTGGCACCCGGTGAAACCAAGCTGATTCCGACCGGAATCGCCATTCATATTGGTGATCCCAAGCTTGCTGCAGTGATACTGCCGCGCTCCGGGCTTGGTCACAAGCACGGTATCGTTCTTGGCAACCTGGTTGGCCTGATTGATTCCGACTACCAGGGTGAGCTGTTTGTCTCCTGCTGGAACCGTGGCAGTGAGGAGTTCCGTATAGAGATTGGTGAGCGGCTTGCGCAACTGGTGGTACTGCCAGTGGTACAGGCGCAATTCACAATTGTTGACGAGTTTGACGAGAGTCACCGCGGCGAAGGCGGCTTTGGTCATTCCGGGCGTCACTGAGGGGTTTTAGCGATGGGACTGACAGCTGACGAAGCAAAAAATGTCGCACATGTATTGACGGAAGCTCTGCCCTATATTCAGCGCTTTCGTGGAAAGACCGTGGTGATCAAGTACGGCGGCAATGCCATGGTCGACGAGGATCTGAAAAGAGGCTTTGCACGTGACGTGGTGCTAATGAAAACGGTTGGTATTAATCCGGTCGTCGTTCATGGTGGTGGTCCGCAGATTGGCAGTTTGCTCGAGAGACTCGGCAAGGAGAGCGAGTTTGTCCAGGGTATGCGTGTCACAGATGCCGAGACCATGGACGTGGTCGAGATGGTACTTGGTGGTCTGGTTAACAAGGAGATCGTCAATCTCATTAACCGTCATGGTGGATCAGCCGTTGGTCTCACCGGTAAAGATGGCGACCTGATTCATGCAAAGCGCCTGCAAATGCGTAGTAACGCACCTGAACTTGATGTGCCCGAGATTATCGATATCGGTCATGTCGGTGAGGTCGAGAGTATCGATGCCTCGGTCGTTGATATGCTTGTGCATGGAAATTTTATCCCGGTTATCGCGCCTATCGGTGTTGGCAAGGACGGTCTTAGCTACAACATTAACGCTGACCTGGTGGCTGGCAAGATGGCAGAAGTGCTGGAAGCCGAGAAACTGATCCTGCTGACCAATATCGAAGGACTGCTCGACCAGCAGGGAAAGTTGCTCACAGGGCTGGATACGAAACGGGTCGGCGACCTGATTGCCGATGGCACCATCCATGGCGGCATGCTGCCGAAAATCGGCTGTGCCCTTGACGCAGTCAAGTCAGGTGTTGCCAGTGCACATATTATCGACGGGCGCGTGCCCCACGCGGTTATGGTTGAGCTCTTCACGGATCAGGGAATCGGAACCCTGATCATGGGGTCCTGAGATGCCACGGCCCTCGCGCAAGCAGGCGATCCTTGAAAGTCTCGCCCATGAACTGGCGGCACAATCAGGCAACCGGATTACGACGGCATCACTGGCTGCCTCGGCCGGGGTGTCTGAAGCAGCGCTCTATCGCCATTTCGCCAGTAAGGCAAAAATCTTCGAAGCGCTAATCGAGTTTGCCGAAGAGAGTGTCTTTTCACGTATCAACAAGGTTCTAGCTGATAGCCAGGAGACGGTGGCACGCTGCTATGGCATCTGTTACCTGCTGCTCGCGTTTGCAGATCGTAATCCCGGAATCACCCGCTTGCTGCTGGGCGATGCTTTAACAGGAGAAAACGAGCGTCTGCACAAGCGCGTCGAGCAATTTTTCAATCGCCTTGAAACCCAGTTACGCCAGGTGTTGCGCGAGGCTGCTATGCGTAATGAACGTGAGGCCAGCGTTGATCCTGAGGTTGCTGCCCGTTTTATTGTTGACTGGAGTGAGGGTCGTCTGCACCACTATCGCCGCTCTATTTTCACTACCTCACCGATGGATGGGCTGGAGCAGTCGTGGGCGCTTGTCGTCAAGGCAGTTTTTTAGAGAACCTTTAACAGAGATTCTTTGGTATCAATACGCCCCGGTGACAAAAGGCCTGAATTGTTTGCTGATACCTTTTGAGCGCTGGCTAATACACTCCCCTTCATAGCTGGTCTGCCGTCTCTCGCCGGACGGATTGATATCACCGCAATCGAGATCCAGCAGAATCTCACCGGATCCATTCGCTCCCCTTGGCTCGAACGCTGCACTCAGACTGATGTCTTCGCTCTGAATAGGCATTTGGGTTGACAGCAGCGTCTCCGATTCGAGCAGCAGCGGCATATCCGAGTTCTCGGTGATGTATTGCTTTGTATGTTTCCACCAGCGTGTGCAGGTTTCACTATCGGGGCACTTGAGATGGACATTGTGGCAAGTCAGGAAGGGCACATCCGAGTCAAGCGAATTCTCCATCAGAGCCGTTGCGCCGGGACCAAAACTTTGAATGTGTCGGTAACGCAGCAGCAGGTCATTGTATTTTTCCTCAATCCCCTCGCGTTCATTGTCATAGCGGAAGAGTGATGCATAGTTCCTGTGGAGCAGTTTTTTCAGATCAGAAACCTGCTTGTCGGTCAGGGAAGACATGTGCAGCAGGTGAAGCCTGGTGCGGTGGATGTTGCCATTAATAACCAGCTCGGCGGCGCTGACGATGGCGATATTTTCATCCCTTGCTTCCAGTATATCTCGCTCATGGCGATAGGCCGCAAGCAGGGATTTGTCCGCTGCAACCTGGCGCTTATGCCGTTGCTCCTCGATTTTGCGTGCGTGTTCATCATCGACTATTGCCTGTACTTCGTTTTTTGACTTAGGCGGTGTGATTGTCCTGACACGAATGCCCTGTTTATTGAGTACATCTGTGCCCTTGAGGGCGACTTCCGGGGGCATCGAATCCGAATAGTGGACTTTACCGTTCGCGTCAACCCAACGGTACAGGCCTGCATGCAGCTGGCTCGCTATAGCAAGCGAAAGCACTGTAATTAACGTTAGAATGGCAAAACGAAACGTGATCACCAGGAGCATCCTGCGTGAAGTTCAATAGACATAAGGTAAAGGGTATCCCAACAATGTGGTCTGTGAATAGTCAAAAACCAAGATTATTTTCCAATACTTCGGTCGATTATATCAGCAAGCTCACGCCCGTGAACCTGATTTGCGGGGCCGTCAAGAGTGATTGAAAACCTCGCGCTGTTCCTGATCTCCTATGTGGCTAATCTCTTTTCTGCCTTCTCCGGTGGTGGTGCCGGCCTGGTGCAATTGCCAGCATTGCTTTTCCTCGGACTGCCTTTCGGGGTCGCACTGGCAACACACAAGGTCGCTTCTGTTGCACTCGGCATAGGGGCAACGCTCAGGCACCTGAGGTCAAGTTCGCTGGAACGTGATTTCATGCTCTTTATTCTTGCAACAGGTCTCCCGGGGGTTGTGTTGGGAGCGAGCCTGATCCTCTCCGTTAAGGATCGTCATGCTGAAATTGCCCTCGGTATTCTGACGCTCGGGCTAGGGCTCTATTCGATCTGGCGTAAACAGCTTGGTCAGGAGCACTTGCCGGTACACCGAAATCGGTCAGGCTATCTCCTGGGTGGTACGGGGCTATTTTTTATCGGTATACTTAACGGCTCTTTGACCTCTGGAACCGGGCTTTTTGTCACCATCTGGCTGATCCGCTGGTTCGGGCTGGATTACCAGCGCGCCGTTGCCTATACGCTGATTCTTGTCGGGCTTTTCTGGAATGGCGCGGGTGCGCTGACGCTGGGCCTGTTGGGCGACATAAAATGGGAATGGTTACCTGTCTTGATCGTCGGTTCGCTGCTCGGCGGCTATTCAGGAGCGCATCTCTCGATTACCAAGGGAAATCGCTGGATTAAACGGGGTTTTGAGGCCGTCACAATCGTGCTTGGCATCAAGTTGATTTTCGGTTGACGGACGCGTGAATTGCCTGTAGGAATGTGAGTTCTTCACACCATGGCAATGGATGCTGACTTGTGCGATGCAAAATCAGCAAATCATTTATTAGAATCCATTGAAATTCTGTAAAATATTGATTTTATTAAATATATGTACTGGCGCATCTTTATTGTGCAAAATATTTGATTGGCAAAAAAATGAGTAAAATCAGTCAACTCAGGTTATCAATCCACAGAGTTATCCACAGGCTGTGTGTAATTGACAGCAGTCCGAAAAGAGGCATGCGTGTAAGATTGTCGTAATGAGAAAAAGAATCGTCCGTGTCGCAGTGCAAGCCCCCCTTCCAGGGCTGTTCGATTACCTGTTTCCGGCACATATGACGGCCGAACCGGGCTGTCGTGTACTGGTGCCATTCGGACGCGGCAAACGAGTCGGAATTGTATGGGAATTTGCCGAGCAAAAGGATGATCTTCCCTACAAACTGAAACCTGTTGAGCAGGTCATCGATGACACCGCACTACTTGATGTACCACTGCGCAAGCTTCTGGAGTGGAGTTCAAACTACTATCACCATCCAATTGGCGATGTGGTAGCGACAGCTTTGCCGGTCAACCTGCGCCAGGAGCGTTCGGTAAGAGCGCACCGACAGCGTTACTGGGCCTTGACTCCGGAGTGTCCGGACGTCAACGAACTTAATGCGCGGGCTTTACGCCAGATAATTGTGATTCAGAAACTGAAAGAGGCGGGAAGTGCCGTAGCAGAGGCGCAACTGCGTGAACTTGGTGCTGATATCGGTGGCGTACTGAAACGGCTTGCACAAAAAGGGTGGATTGAAGAGAGTGCCCATTTTGATTCAGCAAGCAATGAAAACAGGCAATCGAAACAGGCACTCAAGCTCAACGATGAGCAGCACGATGCCGTCACTGCGATGGTTGAGGCTGACGGGAAATTTGCTCCCATCCTGCTACAGGGAGTGACGGGTTCCGGCAAAACCGAGGTCTATATTCAGGCGGCACAAGCCGTCATCGGGCAGGGCAAACAGGTGCTGGTATTGGTGCCGGAGATCGGTTTGACCCCACAGCTGTTGAGGCGTTTTCAGGCCGGTATCGAATCAGTGGTCGTCAGCATGCACTCCGGTATGGGTGACAGCGAGCGCGAACGTGCATGGAATGCAGCGCGCAGCGGGGATGCACGCCTGCTGGTTGGTACGCGATCAGCCGTTTTTGTACCGCTGCCTGAACTCGGACTGATCATTATCGACGAGGAGCATGATCTCTCTTACAAGCAGCAAGAGGGCTTTCGCTATGCTGCACGTGATGTTGCCGTGATGCGTGCAAAGCAGTTGGAGATTCCGGTTGTGCTGGGCTCGGCAACACCCTCACTTGAAACCATATACAACGCATTGCAGGGACGTTATCAGCATTTGCGACTGACCCAACGCGCGGGTGGGGCAGTGCCACCGACCCTGCAAGCGGTCGATATTCGAAGTGAGCATCTGCACGGTGGTCTGTCAGCAACGCTGATCAAGGCGATACGCAAGCGCCTGCAGGCAGGAGAGCAGGTGATACTGTTTCTCAACCGACGTGGTTATGCGCCGCAGCTGACCTGTAACCAGTGCGGCTGGATTGCCGAGTGCGAACATTGTGATGCACGCATGACTTTCCATGCATCAGCGCACAGGCTCTGGTGTCACCACTGTGGATATCAAAAGCCACAGCCGAAGGTTTGCCCGGCCTGTGAAAGTGAGGAGATTGTCTACCTGGGGCAGGGTACGGAACGCTTGGAAGAGACTCTCGGTGAGCTGTTTGCGGAAACGCCTGTGGTGCGCCTTGACCGTGATACCACCCGTCGCAAGGGCAGTCTTGAAGCGCACCTGGAGAAAATGCACAAGGGGGAGTCGGGCATCCTCGTCGGTACCCAGATGGTAGCGAAGGGGCATGACTTCCCCAATGTCACCCTGGTTGGCATTCTCAATCTCGATGCGGGTCTGTTGTCACCAGATTTTCGTTCACCGGAAAAGACGGCACAGCTGATGCTGCAGGTGGCTGGCAGGGCAGGGCGAGGTGAAAAATCGGGGCACGTGATCATCCAGACGCGCAATCCAGACCACCCCCTGTTGCAAGAGTTGTTGCGTGGGGATTACGACAGTTTTGCGAAAGCTGAACTCAAGGAGCGCCATGAGGTGCAGTTTCCTCCCTACAGCTACCAACTGCTTCTGCGCGCTGAGAGTAGTTCGGCAGAAAAAACCGACAATTTTCTCGAGTATGCTGCTGATACGGCGAGGGAGTTGCTGAATAATGTCGAAATCTGGGGGCCTGTTCCAGCGCCGATGGAGCGTAAGGCTGGCCATTTTCGCGGCCACCTGCTATTGCAGGCTACAGAGCGTGCGACTTTGCATGCGCATATTGATAGCTGGTCTCAGCGGCTGAGGAAACTCAAAACAGCACGTTCGGTACGTTGGAGTATTGATATCGATCCGCAGGAGCAGTTGTAAAACCTGCCACATGCAACAACGAGGAATCGGTAATGGAAGTCTTGGTTAATGTTGGTGGTGTCTACTGTATCGCGCTGGTTGTTTTTCATTTGCTGTTCTGGCGCATCTTCAAGTGGCCTGAGGAGCTGCCACGGTTATCCAGCCTGAACCAGGCAATCATGCAGGTTCTCAATCTGAGCCTGACCTTTGTTTTCGTCATATTTGCATACCTTTCAATTTTTCATGCAGACGAACTGTTACACACAGGGCTGGGGCGATCGATACTGGGCCTAATTTCGATATTCTGGTTGTTACGCGCAACTCAACAAGTGGTTTTCTTCAGGCTGAAGCACTGGATCTCGTGGGCATTTCTTGTCTGGTTCATCATTGGTGCGCTGATTTACGGCGTTCCGCTTTTTTTGGCCTGAGTGACTTCTGAATATTGGGGATAGCGTGGGGATATCGGAGACAGACCACGTTTTTTACTGTGATTATCGCCCGGCACCAACAGTCATTATCTCCTGACCTTTGCCTGTTTCGTTCACGCGCCAGCGGAGCCGTGTTTATCCCACGGAGGAGAGCGAAAGGGTGTTTGAGCGATCAGCGATCGCGAGTTCCTTTCGCGTCCGTGGGGTGGACACAAAAGGCATAGCGTGAAGGGATGGGGAGACGGGTATTGTACTTGTTACGCCAGAAGCCAAGGGGAGAAAAACGTAGTTAGTTCAGCCCCAGGTTGACTGGATGCCGGCCCAGGGCCGGTATGACGCGGTATTGGGTGTTCCAGGCAGTCACTTTTCCAGCAGGCGCGGCATCAGCTCCACCATGTTGCATGGGCGTGTGCGGTAGTCTAACTGGTGCGAGATAAGCTTGTTCCAGCCATCCTTGCAGGCACCGGTCGAGCCGGGCAGGCAGAAGGTGTAGGTGGCATTGGAAACTCCGGCAATGGCACGAGACTGCATGGTTGAGGGGCCAATCAGATCATATGAAAGTACGCGGAACATTTCACCAAAGCCATCGATGATTTTGTCGAGCAAGGGTGTGACTGCCTCGGGCGTGCTGTCCCGGCCTGTGACACCGGTACCACCGGTGGTGATGACGACGTTGACCTCGTCGTTCGCTATCCATTGTGAAACCACGGCACGGATCTGGTAGATATCATCCGGAGTGATGGCCTTTTCATAGACATTGTGACCGGCCTCTTCGGCCAGTTTTCTCAGTGTATTACCAGATTTGTCATCCGCCTCGGTACGCGTGTCGGAAACGGTGAGGATGCAGATGTTGAGTGGTATGAAGTCGCGCTCGCTGGACATGAATCGATTTCCTGATGTGTCTGTTTGCCTCATTGTACCCAAGCAAGTCGTGAATTCACGCTTTTTCAGGTTTATACAGGATGATCTTTCCGTTATCCTTCACAACCAATTCCCAAGAACTTGTGCTTAACAGCCTTTTACGTGCCCACTTCATGAAAGCCGCGATTCAGAAAATCATCTCCACCGCCGTCGACACCCTGGTATCAGAGGGCATTTTTGACGCCTCTGTCAGCATCGAGCCAAATATTGAGCGTACGCGTGACTCTAGCCACGGCGACTTTGCCACCAATGCGGCCATGGTTCTGTGCAAGCAGGCAAAGATGAACCCGCGCGCACTGGCTGAAAAGCTGGTTGCAGCCCTGCCGCAGGATGATGTCATCGATCGTGTCGAGATCGCAGGCCCCGGTTTTATCAACTTTTTTGTCTCAAGTTCGGCGGCTTACCAGCATGTACCAGTGATTCTGGAGCAGGGGCACCAGTACGGTCGCTCAACAGTCGGTGCCGGCAAGCGTGTGCAGGTAGAGTTTGTTTCGGCCAATCCGACCGGCCCCTTGCATGTCGGGCATGGTCGTGGAGCAGCCTATGGCGCAACCGTTGCCGATCTTCTGCAGGCAGCCGGATTCGACGTGCATCGTGAATACTATGTTAATGACGCCGGACGCCAGATGGATATCCTCGCCACCTCGGTGTGGTTACGCTACCTTGATCTTGCTGGCGAGACGATTGTGTTTCCTTCCAATGGATACAAGGGTGACTACGTGTGGGATATCGCAGCAACCCTGCACCGCGAGTTTGCAGATACCTATCGTCACGCAGCTGATGTTGTCTTTGCCGACATTCCGGCTGATGAGCCGGAT
This sequence comes from Solemya velum gill symbiont, assembly GCF_002020255.1. NCBI lineage: Bacteria > Pseudomonadati > Pseudomonadota > Gammaproteobacteria > Solemya velum gill symbiont. Next base: position 42,663 of record NZ_MPQG01000014.1, read on the forward strand.
GGCGGTGACAAGGAGCTACATATCGATGCGCTGATCGCACGCGCCAAGCAGCTGCTCGGCGAAACCGGTTATCGCCACGTGTTTGATCTGGGCCTGAATACGATTCTTGACGATATCCGTGAGGACCTCGAGCTCTTCGGCGTGACTTTCCAGAACTGGTATTCAGAGCGCTCACTGGTCGATTCGAAAGCGGTCGTGCGCGCCCTCGAAGCCTTGCAGAATGCTGGATATCTGTATGAGAAGGGCGGGGCACAGTGGTTTCGTTCCACCGATTTCGGAGATGAAAAAGACCGTGTGGTTGTGCGCGACAATGGCCAAACGACCTATTTTGCATCTGACATCGCCTACCATATGGAAAAATTCGAGCGTGGCTTCGAGCAGGTGTTTGATGTCTGGGGTGCTGATCATCACGGTTATGTTCCGCGTGTCAGGGCAGCAATGCAGGCACTCGGTGCCGAACCATCAAACCTCGAAGTGCTATTGGTGCAGTTCGCTATTCTCTACCGCGGCGGTGAGAAGGTCCAGATGTCGACGCGTTCGGGTGAGTTTGTCACCCTGCGCCAGTTGCGTAAGGAAGTCGGGGCGGATGCGGCACGTTTTTTCTACGTTATGCGCAAGTCGGAGCAGCATCTCGACTTTGATCTTGATCTTGCCAAGTCACAGTCATCTGATAATCCGGTCTACTATGTGCAGTACGCACATGCGCGCATCTGCTCGGTACTGCGCCAGGCAGGCGAAAAGGGTATTGATGTCACAACATCAGAAGGTGACGAGCACCTCGACCTGTTGACTGAGCAGCATGAAGAGGAGTTGCTGACACAGCTGGCACGTTATCCGGAAGTTCTCGAGGCTGCGGCCCTCCACCATGAGCCACACCAGCTGTGCCACTACCTGCGCGAGCTGGCAAACGGTCTGCACACCTATTACAACGCACACCAGTTCCTGATCGACGATGAAAATTTGCGCGATGCGCGTATCAAGCTGATCCAGGCAACGCGCCAGGTGCTTGAGAACGGTTTAAAATTGCTGGGCGTTTCTGCGCCTCAGAGCATGTAAGCGGACACTTATGCCACACGACTATAAAAAACGCCCGGCAGCACGCAAGAAGAGAGCGCCCGCACGCAGGAAAAGTGATCATTCACTGCCGTGCTGGGCCTGGTTTATCAGTGGCATTGTGCTGTCAGCAGCCGTTGTGTTTATCATTGCCAAGGTACAACCACAGTGGCTCACCACCGCAGGGGTCGTGGCTCAGAAGCCAACCCTGCCAGTTCAACCGCCAAGGCCCGTACCGCAGCAGCCGAAAGGTCCGAGCTACAGCTTTTACACGGTATTGCCGGAGATGGAAGTTGCTGTTCCGCCCGAGGCACTGAAGCCGACAGCAGAAAAATCAACCCAAAAAAGCGGTCTCTATCAACTGCAGTTGGCCTCCTATCGCAACAGGCCTGACGCGGCAAAAATGGAGGCGAGCCTGGCCCTGATAGGTATCTCGGCACGCATCGAGAAAGTAGCGATCAACGACAAAACCTATTACCGTGTACGCAGTGGTCCCTATCCGCGTGAACAGGCATACGGACTGCACATGCGCTTGCGGGATCACGGCGTTGAAAGCCTGATTCTCAAGGTAAGAAAAAACGAGGGTTAGCTGACAACTGTCATCAAACTGTCATGATCAGATGGTTTAATTCGCGATTAACCGAATTGGAATAGTGCCAACATGACCAGAATATTAATCGTTGAAGATGAGCCGTCTGTGCGTGAAATGACCTGCTTCACACTGAAACAGTCTGGTTATGAATGCCTTGAGGCAGAGACAGCCGAAGAGGCTCGAGAAATTCTCACAACCGGTGAGCCTGCCCTGATCCTGATGGACTGGATGCTGCCGGGGGTTAGTGGTGTTGAGTTGACTCGTGAACTCAAGGAGAGTCCTGTAACCCGGATGATCCCGATCATTATGTTGACAGCGCGCGGAGAAGAGGATGACAAGGTACGCGGCCTCGAAAGCGGTGCAGATGATTACATCACCAAGCCCTTTTCACCACGCGAGCTGACGGCACGCATCAAGGCCTTGTTACGTCGAACATTGCCGCATGTAACCGATGACATCGTTAAAAACGGTACTCTGCAGCTCGATCCTGCATCACACCGGGTGCATTGTGAGGATGATCCAATCGACCTGGGCCCGACCGAATTCAGATTGTTGCACTACTTCATGACACACCCGGAAAAGGTTTATAGCAGGGGCAAGCTGCTCGACAACGTGTGGGGCACCAACGTCTATGTCGAGGAGCGAACTGTCGATGTCCACATTCGCCGTTTGCGCAAGGCGCTTGAACCCTATGGCGCAGATGAGATGATCCAGACGGTCCGCGGAGCAGGCTACCGCTTCTCCGGGAGCAAGGCCAAGTCGTGAGTATCGGCCGCTCATGGTGGCATGAGATACTGCTGCTCGCAGCATTCGTTGTCGTTGCCGTCATACTGGGTATCGTCAGCGGTTACCCGAGCGGAGCATTTCTGCTTGCCGGCGCTATATATATAGGCTGGCACCTGCTACAGATGCTGCGCTACCACGCCTGGATGCGGGACAGTGAGAATTATTCAATGCCCATTTCTCTTGGCGTGTGGAAAGCGGCAATCGATGGTGCCGTCGAACTGCGCCAGAGTGAACGCCGGAGAGAAAAGCAGCTGCTACAGATGCTCGAGAGCTTCCAGGCATCAACCAACGCCCTGCCTGACGCCACCCTTGTGGTTGATGAGAGTGGAACCATCGAGTGGATCAACCAGGCGGCAACCCGCTTGCTCGGTATCAGTCGGCATGATGTCAGTCGTGTGAAGGTCTCCAGTATATTCGCTTCATCAAGATTCGATTCCTATCTGAAAAACAACAATTACCGCACGCCAATCAAGCTGACATCGCCGGTCGATAATGGTGTGTTACTAGAGCTGCGGGTTGCTCCTTTTGATGAAAACAAGCTGCTGTTGCAGCTGCGCGATATCTCCCGCCTTGAGCAGCTTGAAACCGTACGCCAGGACTTTGTCGCCAATGTCTCGCACGAGATGCGTACTCCGTTGACAGTGATTCGCGGTTATCTCGAAAGCATGCGTGATGCAGGCGAATCGATGGACGAATGGCAGCCTGTGATCGAACAGCTGGACAGGCAGTCTGCACGCCTGCAGCAGATTGTCGAAGACCTGCTGCTTCTGTCACGGGTTGAACAGGGTGAGGCAACGGGAATTGAAGAGATTGTCGATGTTCCCGGTCTGCTCGAGGCGCTGCAGACTGAAGCGCGCCTGCTGAGTGGCGAACGTGCCCACAGAATTTCACATCAGGCTGATGAAAAACTGCTGTTGAAGGGGCACGCGAGCGAGTTGCGCAGCCTCTTTTCAAACCTGGTTTTCAATGCAATCGCCTACACACCGCCACGTGGTGTGATTGAAATCAGGTGGTTCATGGAGGGCGACTCTGCCGTATTCAGCGTTCTGGATACGGGAATCGGCATCGAGCAGCAACATATTCCACGTCTCACCGAGCGTTTCTACCGGGTTGATGAGGGGCGCTCGCGTAAGAGTGGTGGTACCGGTCTTGGGCTTGCTATCGTCAAACATGTTCTCAATCGCCACGATGGCAGATTGGAGATTGAAAGCCATTACGGCTCCGGGTCGACCTTTGTGTGCCGCTTTCCACCATCCCGTGTGGCCAAATCCGGGAGTCTTGAGGCTGCAGAAGTAAGCAGTCCGGCAGGGCGGATTTTGTAACAAAAAGTTCATATTTCTCCAACAGATTTGTAACAAAATGCTTTCATACTTGCGAACGTCAATTTATGACCCTCATTTCTGGAGAATTTAATGAAAAAGCAGATTGCACTGATTGCAGCTCTGGCGTTCGCAAGCACTGCGGCACAAGCGGCATCTCGTGACTATATTGAGATCGTTGGCTCTTCTACCGTCTATCCTTTCGCAACAGTTGTTGCTGAGACTTTCGGCAAGACCAGTGGTTTCAAAACCCCGAAAATCGAATCCACCGGTTCCGGCGGCGGCCTCAAGCTGTTCTGTGCAGGCGTTGGCGTTGATACACCTGATATCACCAATGCATCACGTCGCATCAAGAGCAGCGAAGTTGAGAAGTGTGCTGCAAACGGCGTGGCCGATGTCACCGAAGTCAAGATCGGTTACGACGGTATCGTTATGGCTAACGCCAAGGGCGCAGCTGATTTCGCACTGACCCGTAAAGACATCTACATGGCGCTGGCTGCCATGGTTCCAGGTGCGGACGGCAAGCTGGTTGCCAACCCTAACAAGACCTGGAAAGACGTTAACAGCAGTCTGCCAAGTGCACCGATCAAGGTCATCGGTCCACCACCTTCATCAGGTACCCGTGACGCGTTCGAAGAGCTTGCTCTCGGCGGTGGTGCAAAAAAAGTAGAAGCACTTGCAGCCCTGCGTGGCGAAAAGGATGTTGAAACCGTTAAGAAAATGATGGCTGACCTCGGTATCGACATGGCGATCTTTGATGCAGTCATGAAGAAGAAAGGCAAGGTCAAGGGTAAGGACATCTTCAAGAAGGTTGCACACCACATTCGTGAAGATGGCGCATACATCGAAGCGGGTGAGAATGATAACCTGATCGTCCAGAAGTTGGAAAATGACAAGGGCGCACTTGGTGTGTTCGGTTACAGCTTCCTCGAGCAGAACAGCGACAAGGTCAAGGGCGCGACTGTTGATGGCGTTGCACCTGAGTTCGAAATGATCTCTGACGGTTCATATCCTGTTTCACGTGCACTTTTCTTCTATGTCAAAAAGGCGCACGTAGGCAAGATTCCCGGCATGGCAGAGTTCCTGGCAGAATTCACTGCTGACAAGGCCTGGGGCGATGAAGGCTACCTGGCTGACAAGGGCATGATCCCGATGCCTGCTGAAGAACGTGCAAAGTACGCTGCTGATGCAAAAGAGCTGAATAACCTCATGCTCAAGTAAGCAGGTTGCCATGTGCATTGTTTGCACATGATAATGAGGAGGTGGTGCCGGGTCGGCACCGCCTTTTCTCGCCTTAAGGGCCTTGTACGGGTTCTTCTGGAAATGCAATCATATAATGTATTTCCAGAAGTCCATTCATTAACTCAACAATAAGTCTGGAGACGGTCTTGATTGGAACACCGCTACTGTTACTCATACTGCTCCTGATCATGTCAGGCCTGTATGTACTGGGCAAAAAGCGCGCACTGGCATCAGTAGATGGTTGGTCAGGAATCAGGCATCTGCACTCTCTTCCCAGCTACTATGGTTTCTACGCTGCGCTATGGGCAGGTTTACCGGCTTTTCTGGTACTGGTTTTATGGAATGGTTTCCAGGACACCTTCATTATGGATCTGGTTGTTTCGGGACTTCCACAGGAGTTGCAGAAGCTCGAAGAAGCGCCCCTCAGCCTTGTAATAAACGATATCAAGAACCTGGCTGCCGGTGATGTTGTGTCAGCTGACTCGGAAGCCATCCAGGCAGCTGCCGCCCACTATTCCAGCCTGCAGGCAACGGCGATGGCAGCCAAGGCTGTACTGATACTGATACTCGCGGCTCTTGGTGGTGTATACGCCATGAGGGTGATCACACCACAGCTTCGTGCGCGCAATCTTGTTGAATCAATTATCAAGGGGCTACTGATTCTCTGTTCTACCCTGGCGATCTTTACTACCGTCGGCATCGTCCTGTCGGTACTGTTTGAATCGATTCGTTTCTTCCAGATGATTCCGGTTACGGATTTTCTGTTTGGAACTCACTACAACCCGGGCACTCTGTCATTTGGTGCAGTGCCACTGTTTGCCGGCACCCTGCTGATTTCACTGATCGCCATGGTGATCGCAGTGCCAATCGGCCTGCTTGCGGCAGTCTACCTTGCCGAGTACGCAAGCCCGAATCTAAGAGCATATGCGAAGCCGGTACTTGAAATCCTTGCCGGTATCCCGACAGTCGTATACGGCTTCTTCGCTGCCCTGACAGTTGCCCCCTTTATTGCCGAGCTTGGTACATCGGTTGGCCTCACGGTTTCAACAGAAAGTGCACTGGCTGCGGGCGTGGTAATGGGCATCATGATTATCCCCTTTATCTCGTCGCTTTCCGACGATGTCATCAACTCGGTGCCCCAGGCAATGCGAGATGCCTCGTATGGTCTCGGCGCGACGCGTTCAGAGACAATCACCAAGGTGATTTTGCCGGCAGCCCTGCCGGGTATTGTCGGCTCTGTACTGCTGGCCGCATCTCGCGCCATCGGCGAGACCATGATCGTGGTGATGGCCGCAGGTCTTGCGGCCAAACTGACAGCCAATCCGCTGGATACAGTGACCACGGTGACGGTGCAGATCGTAACTGCACTGGTTGGCGATAATGAATTCGACAGCCCCAAGACACTGGTCGCATTTGCTCTTGGCCTGGTGCTTTTCTTTGTCACACTGGCGCTTAACGTCGTTGCCTTGCACGTGGTACGCAAGTATCGCGAGCAGTACGATTAGGGAGAGGCACATGGCAATCAACAACACAGAAGCCGTCAAAAAAACGCTGCCCAGGCGCTATCGCAAGGAGCGTCATTTTCGCTTGATCGGGCTGTCGGCTATCTTCATCGGTCTGGCGTTCGTATTCCTGCTCTTCTACAACATAATTTCGAAGGGCTACTCGGCATTTACCCAGTCCTATATCGAATTGCCGATTACCTTTTCCGAGGAAATGATCGATCCCAAGGGCGACCGCGATCCGAAAGTGATTGCCGGTGCCAACTATAGTGGCCTGATCAAGAAAGTGATGAGAGATCAGTTCCCTGATGTGAAGGGGCGCAAAATCAAGCGGAAACTCTACCGGATTGTCAGCAGTGGAGCTGGTTACGACCTGCAGGCGATGGTCGTGAATGATCACTCCCTGATCGGCCAGACGAAAACACTGTGGTTGCTTGCCGACGACGAAGTCGACATGTACATGAAGGGCTATGTCTCTGATGTCGAAAAACGCACCCCTGATGCAGAAGCGACTGTCACCGTGACGGATGGAAAGGTTCTCATTCAGAGTCGTGGCCAGTTTACCGGGCTGGTAGAGATAGCCCGGGCCAGTGCCGAAGAGGTTATTCGACAGGGTGATCGTCGTATCAGCCGGGTCAAGTCAAGGCAGCAGAGCGTCAAGGATGATCTCGAAAACCAGAGACAGCTCCTCGACGAAGCAACGAATTACGGACATGTAAAGTCAATTGAACGAATCTCGGAGGTTATTCAAGACCTCGAGGGACGCATCGCTTCCCTGCAGAGCGAGATTGATGCACTCGAGAAGCGTGTCGCTTCGATCCAGGCAACACTGGATATTCCTGATGGCATACTTCAACAGACTCCGGAATCTGCCAGCCTCTTGATCAAGATGCATGGCGGTGTTGTCAAGGTGGCCAGCCTCTCTGCTGATATCATCAATGGAGAATCTCTAGTCGCCCTGAAAGAGACAACCCCACTGCAGCCGGGGGAGTGGGAAATCCTGAGTATACAGACACCAGAGCAGGATCGCCGCTTCTCTGACAGGTCGATTGCCTGGGCGGAAATCCTCAAGAGCAAAGGCATGATAGAGAGCAAGTTCAACGTGCCTTTCTTTACCCATGGTGATTCACGTGAGCCTGAACAGTCTGGTATTGCCGGTGCGCTGATGGGCTCTTTCTATACCCTGGTGGTGACCCTGTTATTGTCGTTCCCGATCGGCGTCGCTGCAGCCATTTATCTCGAGGAGTTCGCGCCCAAGAACAGGTGGAGTGACCTCATCGAGGTCAACATCAACAACCTTGCGGCTGTGCCATCGATTGTATTTGGCCTGCTAGGCCTTGCCGTGTTCATCAACTTTTTCGGCATGCCGCGATCAGCACCTGTTGTCGGTGGCGTGGTGCTGACACTGATGACCTTGCCGACCATCATTATCGCCAGTCGCGCTGCTCTCAAATCGGTGCCGCCGTCGATTCGCGAGGCGGCACTGGGTATGGGTGCATCACGCATGCAGACAATTTTTCATCATGTGTTGCCACTCGCTATGCCGGGCATGCTGACCGGCTCCATTATTGGCATGGCACAGGCGCTGGGTGAAACAGCACCGCTGCTGATGATCGGCATGGTTGCCTTCATCGTCGATATTCCGGGCAGTGCATTTGACCCGTCAACCGTGCTGCCAGTACAGATCTACCTGTGGGCTGACAGCCCGGAACGCGCCTTTGTGGAAAGAACATCTGCTGCAATCATCGTGCTGCTTGTATTCCTGATCACCATGAATGCTTTGGCAGTCTTGTTGCGCAAGAAATTTGAACGCCGTTGGTAAGCACCAATATCGTGATATTGAGGATATGAATGTGAACAAACCAGTTGAGCCCGCTGTCTTGCCGGCCGAGGAAGAGTTGGATCAATTTGCCGCTTTTGAGAAGTCAGGCTTCGATGGTACTGTCGGCAAGGTAACCAGCGATGACCCTTGTATGACAGCGAAAAATGTCGATGTCTTTTATGCCGAGAAGCATGCGATCATCGATGTCAGCGTTGATCTCGGGCGTAACGAGGTGCTGTCGATGATCGGTCCTTCGGGCTGCGGTAAGTCGACCTTTTTGCGTTGCCTTAACCGCATGAATGACACAATCGACATCTGTCGTGTGGAGGGAGATATCCAGCTAGACGAGGAAGATATCTACAACAAGCAGATGGACGTGGTGTTGCTGCGTGCCCGTGTCGGTATGGTTTTTCAGAAACCCAATCCGTTTCCCAAATCCATTTACGAGAATGTCGCCTACGGTCCGCGAATCCATGGTTTGGCTGCGAGCAAGACCGACATGGATGAAGTCGTCGAGACCAGTCTGCGCAAGGCCGGTCTGTGGGGCGAGGTTAAAGATCGTCTCGATACCCCGGGAACCGGTCTCTCCGGTGGTCAGCAGCAGCGTCTCTGTATAGCGCGAGCCATTGCGGTATCACCCGAGGTGATCCTGATGGATGAGCCCTGTTCGGCGCTTGATCCAATTGCCACGGCAAAAATAGAGGAGCTGATCGATGAGTTACGTAAAAACTACACCATTGCTATCGTCACTCACTCAATGCAGCAGGCGGCACGTGTGTCGCAACGTACGGCCTATTTTCATCTTGGCTACCTTGTCGAAGTGGGTGAGACCGACGACATTTTCACTAACCCGCAACATAAACTCACAGAAGACTATATAACGGGCCGTTTCGGTTGATCGAGGAGATGAGTCAATGAACGAACAGAGTAACCAGCACACAGTACGTGCCTATAACGTGGAGCTTGATCAGCTGCGGCACCTGATTCGCAGTATCACCAAGCTTGTACGCCTGCAGATTCATGACGCAGCTGCGTCGCTCAAAAATGAAGACGTGGAAATGGCACGCGAGGTGATTCTGCGCGATATGGAGGTCAACAAGCTCGATTTGCAGGCCGATGAAGAGATCATTCGCGTGATCGCAAAACGCCAGCCAATGGCGAGGGATCTGCGCGAAATCATGACGGCAGGAAAGATTGTTTCCGATCTCGAACGTATCGGTGACCAGGCACGGCGTGTGGCACGTTTGACAATTCAGTTCTATGACGGTGATCGCAATCCGCCGAATCAGCACATGCTCTCCGATATCTACACGATGAGCCGTTATGTTGACGAGATGATCGAGAAAGCGATCGACTCATTCGATAACCGTGACCTTGATAGTGCGGGTGAAGTGGTTGAGATGGGCCTCGACCTGATAGACCAGTTCCGTTCAGCGATCCGTCGCCTGTCGACATTCATCATGGAAGACTCCCGCAGTGTTGGTTACGCAGTTGATATCGTCCTGGCACTGCGTGCACTTGAACGTGTTGGTGGCCACTCGAAGAATATCGCCCGTTACATGGTTTACATGATCAAGGGCAAGGATGTTCGCCACGAAACAACTGAACGCCTTCTGCAGGAGATGCATACCGACTGACCAGGCAGTCAGTAGTTATTGATCAATAGTCACCCCGGTTGCCTTGCTTCCGGGGTTTTCTTTTTTGTCACCTCTTGCTGGTGATATCATGAGGACTCTCAACAGAATCGGGCCAATCTATGACGCCATGGTGGCAAAAACAGTCTGAAGAGGCGCGCCTGCGCCTGGCGAGACATGATGCGTTGTTGCATCTTGCCGTGCTGGCTGTCATTGCAGGCGTTCTTTCAGGCCTGGTGATTATCGCCTTCCGCCTGTTGGTTGAGGAGTTGGCAGCTTTCTGGTCGCCCTCAGGTTCTGAAGAAGATTTCGAAGCGGTGTCGCTGCAGTATCGCCTGGTGCTGCCATTGCTTGGTGCTGTTTTACTGGCAATCCTCTATGTCAGGTTTGGCAAGGGTGTGCGCGTACTGGGTGTGGCTCGTGTCATCGAGCGCATGAATTATCACCAGGGCCATCACAGCCTGCGTGGATTCCTGATGCAGTTTTTTGGCGCTACTATTGCTATCGTCAGCGGTCACTCGGTTGGGCGCGAGGGTCCACACGTCTTTCTGGGCGCTGCTGCCAGCAGTCTCTTCGGGCAGAAGCTGCGGCTGCCCAACAACAGTATTCGTACACTGGTTGCCTGTGGAACCGCCGCCGGTATTGCCGCCTCTTTTAATACACCACTGGCCGGGGTGATTTTTGCCCTTGAAGTTGTGGTGATGGAATACACGATTGCGAGCTTCATACCAGTCGTTCTTGCCGCGGCAAGTGCAACCCTGGTTTCGATTGCTGCCTTTGGAAATGCTCCTGCTTTTACCATTCAACCACTGTCGCTGACGTCGCTGACAGATGTGCCCATGGTCATATTGCTCGGACTGATTGCCGGTGCGCTTGCAACGCTGATGATCCTGCTGGTCAAGCTGGTTGCAGGGCGTGCCAAGCGACTGGAGATGTGGCAACGCATGTTGATCGCGGGTTTCGTCATGCTGCCGTTCGCGTGGCTGTTGCCGCAGACCATGGGTGTTGGCTATGACACGGTCAACCAGTTGTTTGGTGGTGAGACCCTGCTACAGCTGGCGCTATTGCTGGTGCTTGGCAAGTTGCTTGCAACCTCGGCCGTGATTGGCCTGGGCATACCCGGTGGCATTATCGGGCCATCTCTTTTCATCGGTGCTGCCCTGGGCGCTGCCTGTGAAGCGCTTGCTGTTTCGGCCGGTATGGATGTGGTGCCGGGATTCCTGCCGCTGCTTGGCATGGGTGCCATGATGGGGGCCACCTTGCAGGCGCCACTTGCAGCGTTGACCGCAATGATGGAACTGACGCATGCGCCGGGAATTATCATGCCGGGCATGCTTGCGATCGTGATTGCTTCCATGACCGCGAGCGAAGTATTCGGTCAGGAGTCGATTTTTATCACCATGATGAAGGCGGCGGGGCTCGACATCGATCAAAACCCGGTGCGACAGGCTTTGCGACGTCTTGGTGTTGTCAGTGCCATGTCGACAGATTTCAGTAGAACGCGTCAGCAGATCAAGGTCGGCGAGGCGCAGCAGTTACTGCAAGACAAACCAGTATGGTTACTGGTGGAGAAGGATGATGGCAGTGCAGTTCTGCTGCGAGCAGTTGATCTTGCCGGTGTTATTGGTGAGAAGGAGGAGGCAAATAGCGACCCGGTGGAGGAAGCAACTATTGATTTGCTCGATATACCCGGGCAGCGATTCGATGCCACGGCTGTCTCATCACGTGCGACCCTGCAGGAAGCGCTGGAGAAACTTGATACACAAGTCGCCGAGGCGCTCTACGTGGAAAGTGACAGTGTGACTGGTGTTCCAAGGATCTATGGCATTCTGACGCGTGACATGATCGAATCTGCTTATCGCTAGGTTTTTTGGATCAATCTTTCAGGCAGGATCGCCTTTTTTCAGTGCCTTTTTGCATTCAAACGGAGTTATTTCTCAGATAACTCCATTGTAATCAATGGCTTGTTAGTTTCCCCGGGCTGTTTCAGCATACCCCCCTTTAGGGATGTTTCAGCAGCTTTTTGCATACGGTAAAGTGCCATGCTGAATATTTATCTGCTCTTGAGTGGAATGAGAAAACTGGAGATAAAAGAAAATGGCCAGACAAACTGATTTTATTGCACCGTCGATCCTGTCGGCAGACTTCGCCAAGCTGGGTCCCGAGTGTGTCGATATACTCAACGCCGGTGCCGACGTGATCCATTTCGACGTAATGGATAACCACTATGTACCTAACCTGACTATTGGCCCGCTGGTGTGTGACGCGCTGCGTAATCATGGCATCACCGCTCCTATTGATGTGCACCTGATGGTCAAGCCGGTTGATCGAATCATTCCCGATTTTGCCAAGGCGGGTGCCAGCTACATCACTTTCCATCCGGAAGCGTCTGAGCACGTTGATCGTTCGCTCTCACTGATTCGGGAAAGTGGCTGTAAATCAGGTCTCGTATTCAACCCGAGCACTTCGCTCTCTCATCTTGAATACGTGATGGACAAGGTCGACATGATCCTGCTGATGTCAGTTAACCCGGGTTTCGGCGGCCAGAGCTTTATTCCGTCAGCACTCGACAAGCTGCGCATCGTACGCAAGATGATTGATGATTCGGGCCGTGATATCCGTCTCGAAATCGATGGCGGCGTCAAGGTTGACAACATCGCCGAGATCAAGGCTGCTGGTGCAGATACCTTCGTTTCCGGCTCCGGTCTTTTTGCTTTTGGTAACGATGAAGATCCGAACCGTTACGACACTATCATCAAGCAGATGCGTGACGCGATGGCGACTGTCTGACAGGCACGCTAATCCTGTACAGCGCCCGCAATAGCGGGCGCTTTGTTTTTCACGTCAAAATGGCGAATCTGATATGGCAATTACAAAACCTGAAATGATCCTCATCGATGTCGACGGCACCCTGGTCGACAGTGTTCCTGACCTGGCTTACTGCGTAGACGAAATGATGCAGCAGATTGGACGCCCCCCGCACGGCAGCGAAAAGGTGCGTGACTGGGTCGGCAACGGTGTTGAGCGTCTTGTGCGCCGTGCGCTGGTAGGCCGTCTTGTTGGTGAGCCGGCGGATGAGGATTTTGAAAAAGCATACCCGATCTTTCTCGATCTCTATGCCGAAAACACCTCGAAGCGCTCAAGCCTCTATGACGGTGTTGCCGAGGGGCTCGAGTACATGAAGAGTGCGGGCTACCGTCTCGGTTGTGTCACCAACAAGGCGGAGCAGTTCACTCTTCCTCTGCTGGCTGACCTGGGAATTGCCGATCGTTTCGAAGTGACTATTTGTGGTGACACGCTGGCAAAGAAGAAACCAGATCCCATGCCTTTGCTGCATGCCGCAGAGTTTTTTGGCATTGAGCCCGCTAATGCATTGATGCTGGGAGACTCAATCAGTGACATCAAGGCTGCACGTGCGGCAGGTTTTCAAATCATCTGCATGAGCTACGGTTACAACCACGGTGAGGATATCCGTAACTACGATCCTGACCTTGTGATTGATTCGATGGTTGAATTGAAGGGCGTGCTCTGATGGATCGCGGGCCGATTATTGCTCCTGCAAAAATGGCATTTCTGCCGTGCAGGGACGCACAAAAGCGGCCGCCATCCTGGCGGCCATGAGGGCTCAGTTCCTACGGGGTGTGGTGTTGTTGTAGGAGTCCCGCCCCCGGGGCGATTCTGTAATTCTTGAACTCACCATCCGCAGGTGAGGCAAAAGCGAGCGCACTTGAAAGCAGTTGCAGGTCTCCCTCTTTTTCATCGGCCTTTCCATAGAGCCGATCCCCGATGATCGGAAATCCGGCCTCTGCAAGATGCTGCCTGATCTGGTGTTTTCTGCCTGTCTCGATATTAATCTCCAGCAGTGATCTGTCACTTTCTGAATCATAGTTGAGAAGGCGCGCATGACTGACTGCGGCCTTGTAATCGACCGGGGTATCCATCGTTAGCATCTCGGGGAATCGTCCACTCACGATCGCTTCGTAACGCTTGTCGATTTTGCGCTCGCGGAACAGTTTCGCGAATGCGGCGGCAATTTTTTTACTGTGCGCAATGATCATCAATCCGCTGGCATGTCGATCGAGACGGTGGACGATAAAGGCAGGGCGCTGCATACGCGTCTCGACATGGCGATCGATGCTGCAGTGGTCACCCCATTTTGATCCCTGGCTGAACATGCCGCGAGGTTTGAACCAGATACTGAAGCTGGTCTCGTCTGCAATCAATTCTGCTTGTGCTGGCTGTTGTGCAAGGATGGCCTCGTCATAGTAGAGGTGTAGTTCATCTCCCGCCACGAGCGCTTTTTTTGCACGCCGGATGCGATGTGTCTGCTTGCCACGCGTGTGCCAGACTGCACCACTTGCCATGACTTTCTTGATCGCCTGTTTTGACAGGCCACTGGCATCGGCAAGCAGCGTGACTGCATCTGCCTCACTGCTCTCGACCTGGATATGCTTTTCGATTTTTACCGGTGCCTTGTCAGGTGAATTCATTGAAGAATCCTGGCGATAAAGTGGCCGGTATGTGATTTGTCTGCCATCTGTGCAAGTTGCTCAGGCGTGCCGGCAGCGACAATTTCACCGCCCAGGTTGCCGCCCTCGGGTCCGAGATCAACAATCCAGTCGGCCGTCTTGATGACATCGAGGTTGTGCTCAATGACAACCACGGTATTGCCGTGGTCGCGCAGCCTGTGCAGTACGGCAAGCAGGTGCTTGACGTCATGAAAGTGCAGTCCTGTTGTCGGCTCATCGAGAATGTAGAGCGTGTTGCCGGTATCGCGCTTGGAAAGTTCTCGTGAGAGCTTGACGCGCTGTGCCTCGCCACCCGACAGGGTTGTCGCATTCTGGCCCAGCTGGATATACGAAAGGCCGACATCCATAAGTGTCTGCAGCTTGCGCTTGATGGCTGGCACTGCGTCGAAAAACTCCAGGCCTTCCTCAATGGTCATGGCGAGTACTTCGTCGATGGTCTTGCCCTTGTATCGAATATCAAGGGTCTCGCGGTTGTAACGCTTGCCCTTGCAGGTGTCGCACTGCACGTACATGTCGGGGAGGAAATGCATCTCTACCTTGATGACACCGTCACCGGCGCAGGCTTCGCAACGTCCGCCCTTGACGTTAAAGGAGAAGCGTCCCGGTGTGTAACCGCGGGCACGTGATTCGGGTGTGCCAGCAAACAGTTCACGCACCGGGGTGAAAATGCCTGTGTAGGTTGCCGGGTTGGATCGTGGTGTACGACCAATCGGGCTCTGGTCGATATCAACGACCTTGTCGAAATGTTGCAGTCCGTCGATCTCTTCGTGGGCGGCAGCAGTCAGCGTGGTGGCTTTGTTGAGTTCAGTTGCCGCGAGTGGATAGAGGGTGTCATTGATCAGGGTCGATTTGCCCGAACCGGAGACGCCGGTAACACAGGTCAGCAGGCCGACAGGAATCTCCAGCGAGACCCGCTTGAGATTGTTGCCGGTTGCCCCATTGATAACGAGCTTGCGCTCCGGATCCATGGGAGTGCGCTGAGATGGTACCTCGATGCATTTCTTTCCGCTGAGATACTGTCCGGTGAGTGACTCCTCGGTGGCCGCAATTTCATCAGCCGTACCCTGGGCGACGATCTGCCCGCCGTGCACTCCGGCACCGGGGCCGATATCGAGAACATGGTCGGCGGCACGTATGGCGTCCTCGTCATGTTCGACGACGATAACCGTATTTCCAAGGTCTCGCAGGTAATTGAGGGTATTTAGAAGGCGTTCATTGTCACGTTGGTGCAGGCCGATTGAGGGTTCGTCGAGTACATACATGACGCCGACAAGGCCGGCACCGATCTGGCTTGCGAGGCGAATGCGCTGTGCTTCACCACCGGAAAGTGTCTCTGCACTACGGTCTAGAGACAAGTAGTTGAGGCCGACATTGACCAGGAAAGATAGCCTCTGATCGATCTCTTTAATGACTTTAGACGCAATTTCACCTCTTTTGCCGGGTAATTTGAGGCTTTTAGCAAAATCAAGCGCCTGGTCTATCGGCATCACCGTGATGTCGGGCAGGCTAAGGTCTCCAACAAAGACATTGCGTGCCGCCGTGTTGAGACGGCTACCGTGACAGTCAGGACAGGATTGTGTCGAGACGAACTTGGCGAGCTCCTCGCGAACCGAGTTGGACTCGGTTTCATGATAGCGCCGCTTGGTGTTGTTGATGATGCCCTCGAACGGCTGTTTCTTGGTCACCGAGCGACCGCGTTCGTTTCGCCAGGTAAAGGCGATCTGCTTGCCTGCCGTACCGTGCAGCACCAGTTTCTGGTTCTTGCTGGTGAGTTCATTCCAGGGTGTTTCGAGATCAAAGCCGGCCCAGTCAGCAACTGCTCTCAGCAGTTGGAAGTAGTAGCTGCTGCGCCTGTCCCAGCCCCTGATAGCACCGCCGGCGAGGCTCAACTCTTCATTGGAGATGATCTTGCCCGGATCGAAAAACTGCTCAACGCCGAGACCGTCGCATGTCGGACAGGCGCCAACCGGGTTGTTGAATGAGAAGAGGCGCGGCTCGAGTTCCTCGATACTGTAGCCGCAGGTGGGGCATGCAAAATTGGCGGAGAAGGTGAGATCATCCTTTTCCGGTTCATCCATCCACGCCACGTGGGCCACGCCGCCAGCCAGGTTGAGCGCAGTTTCAAATGATTCGGCGAGACGCTGCTGCAGGTCATCACGAACCTTGAAGCGGTCGATGACAACATCAATGCTGTGTTTCTTGTGCAGCTCCAGTTCGGGTGGATCATCAAGTTCGAAGATATCGCCATCGATGCGTGCACGCAGGAAGCCCTGCGCATGCAATTCACCAAGCAGCTTGTGGTATTCACCCTTGCGCTCGGAGATCACTGGCGCCAGCAGCATCAGCTTGTCACCTTCAGGCAGTGCCAGCACCTGGTCGACCATCTGGCTGACTGTCTGTGCCTCGAGGGTCAACTTGTGATCCGGACACATGGGTGTTCCGGCACGTGCAAACAGCAGTCGCAGGTAGTCGTGAATTTCGGTGATGGTACCGACCGTGGAGCGTGGGTTATGGCTGGTGGTTTTCTGCTCGATCGAGATTGCCGGTGAAAGCCCCTCGATATGGTCAATATCCGGCTTCTCCATCATCGACAGGAACTGGCGCGCATAGGCCGACAGTGACTCGACGTAACGGCGCTGTCCCTCTGCATAAATCGTGTCGAAGGCGAGTGAAGATTTGCCGGAGCCGGAGAGACCTGTTATGACAATCAGCTTGTCACGAGGGAGCTGCAGCGAAATGTTCTTCAGATTGTGGGTGCGTGCACCCTGTATATGGATAGTTTCCATGATTTAGAGAATTGTTATCACAGCGAAATTGGGCCGAATCAGGTACTATACGACGTTTGACGGATAACGGGCAAAGGGTCTTTCAGATAATGGCGTCTTCCACATCGCCAAGTATGTCAGCGACGGAGAAAAAGGCAGCAGTTTCGCTGGCCGGTATTTTCGCACTGCGCATGTTTGGGCTCTTTCTGATAATGCCCGTTTTTGCCATTTATGCCGGCAATCTTGACGGTGTGACACCGGTCCTGATCGGTCTTGCCATCGGAATCTACGGCCTCACCCAGGCGCTCTTCCAAATTCCTTTTGGTATGTTGTCGGACCGTATCGGGCGCAAGCCTGTGATCATTGGCGGTTTGTTGCTGTTTGCCATCGGCAGCGTGGTTGCGGCAAATGGCGATTCGATAATCACAGTCATTATCGGCCGTGCTATCCAGGGCAGTGGCGCAATCGCTGCGGCTGTTATGGCGCTAGCAGCCGACCTGACGCGTGAGACGCACAGAACCAAGGCGATGGCGATTATTGGAATGAGTATCGGATTCTCCTTTGCTCTGTCGCTGGTTGCCGGGCCGCTACTGGGTGCATGGATCGGTGTTTCAGGTATCTTCTGGCTGACGGCAGTGCTTGCGCTTGCAGGCATCGGCATCCTCGCGCTGTTTGTCCCGACACCGGCAAAAAGTAGTGTGCACCGTGATGCCGAGTCTGTGCCCGGCCAGTTTGGACGGGTGCTGTCAAATACGGGCCTGTTGCGCCTTGATTTCGGTATCTTTGTGCTGCACATGGTGATGACATCGCTGTTTATCTCCTATCCGCTGATGCTGCGTGATAGTGGTGGGCTTGCCGTCGTCGATCACTGGATGGTCTACCTGCCGGTGTTGCTGGTCTCCATTGCCATGATGGTTCCATTCATTATCATTGCCGAGCGCCGCAACAAGATGAAACCCGTGTTTCTCGGAGCTGTTGCTTCGCTGGCGATCGCACAGGCAGGACTGGGATTGATGGCCGAGAGCCTGTGGGGGCTGGTGGGCTGGCTGCTGCTCTACTTTGCGGCATTTAACCTGTTGGAGGCGACCCTGCCGTCACTAATCTCGAGAATTGCGCCGGCCAGTAGCAAGGGCACTGCGATGGGGGTCTACTCGACATCACAGTTTTTTGGTGCATTTCTTGGCGGCCTTGTTGGCGGCTGGGTTTTCAGTCACCATGGTGCGCAGGGCGTTATGTTGTTCGGCGCAATCGCAGTCAGCGTCTGGCTGCTGGCAGCTGCCGGAATGCAGGCGCCATTACTTAAAACACGCATGCTGAAAATTCCTGATGGAACCAACGATCTGCAGGCCTATGAGCAGCGCCTCAATGCAATTGAAGGCGTCGAGGAAGTGGTGCTTGTAACAGAAGAGTCTGTCGCTTACCTGAAGGTCAACAGCAGGCAACTCGATACAATAAGTCTGGAAGCTGAAGAGGCTTCCGCATAAACTGAACAGAATAGATAACTGGAGGAGAGCGAAATGGCTCAGCGTGGAGTAAATAAAGTCATCCTGGTAGGCAATCTCGGGAAAGACCCGGATGTCCGCTACATGCCCAACGGCAATGCCGTGGCAAATATCACTTTGGCAACCAGCGAAACCTGGAAAGACAAGAATACCGGAGAGCAGCAGGAGAAGACCGAGTGGCACCGGGTGGTGATGTTCCGTCGTCTTGGCGAGATCGCCGGTGAGTATCTCAAGAAAGGCTCAAAAGTCTATATCGAGGGACGCCTGCAGACGCGGAAGTGGCAGGACAACAACGGACAGGATCGTTACACCACGGAGATTGTTGCTGACCAGATGCAGATGCTCGACAGCCGCGGAGGTTCCGCACCGATGGGTGGCGGCGGAGGTGGTGGCGCACCAGCCAGGCAGCAGCAGTCCAACGACAACGGTTTCTCTCAGCAGAGCGAGCCGCCACCAGCGGATTTTGATGACGATATTCCATTCTAGCGGGTACCTTAGACAGTATTCGTAAAGAAACTGCAAATAAGGCTCTGTTTATACAGAGCCTTTTTGTTTGTAGAGGCCCATAAGTCTCATGTCGATTAATCAATAATGCGAATGGTTACCCGCTTACCATCGTCTACCTCATCACTGGGGTGGTTGATGACGTTCTCTCCCAACTTTACCCCCTCATCGATCTGGGCGACCAGACCGTTGCGTTTGCCAAGCTTCACGACTCTGCGCTTGGCATGACCGTTTTCCACCACAAACAGTGCCCAACCATCACGATAGCGGAACAGGCTGCTGGCGGGCACCTGCAGTACACTATCCTGGTGCCAGAGGATAAAACGTGCCTCGACGCGGTAGCCGTCACCCAGGCGTTGCCATTGGGCGGCAGAGGAGGTGAAGTCGGAGATGATCAGTACCCGCTGCTCCTCTACCCCCAGGGCGGAGACCTTGGTAAAGCCGACTGGCTCTACGATGCGTACCCGACCCTCCAGTACCCCTTCACCACCCCAGCGGTCGAACAATACTCTCATCCCTGGCTTGACCTTCACCGCATCGGCAGAGAGTACATCTACCTCTACTTCCAGCGCAGAGGGATCGCCCACTTCCAGCAGTGGCTCGCCGGTGCGTACAGGTCCGGCACACTCGTGGTCGACCTTGAGAATACGACCATTAATCGGTGAGTGCACCGCTACCAGTTCCGGATTGTCGAGGTCGCTTTCGCTGCTGTATTCCAGCACGCTGCGTGCTGCCTCCAGCTCATAACTGGCGACCTCCACACTGAAATCGGCGGAGCGCTTGTTGGCCCTGGTGGTACTGGCACTGGTTTGTGTCTTGTCGAAGGTCTCTTTTGAGATCGCCCCCTGTTGCAGAAGAGGGGTGAGGCGGGCCAACTCCTTACTCGCCAACTGTTCAGCGGCTGCCGCGGCACGGGCCTTCTCCTCGGTGGCACGCAGTGCCGACTCAGCCGCCTCAACCTTGGCCCTGGCCTGGGCGCGGCTGCGTGGGTCGAGAACCTGCGAGGCCATTGGCGTAATACTGAGCAGTTGCTGACCCTGTTCTACCGGGTCACCGACATCGAGCTGTACACGACAGGTTACCCCGTCTACCGGGGCGGCGATGACATAACGGTCGATAACGCGGGTGCGTCCCTCCTCCTCGATAGTGATGGTGAGCGGTGCGCGTGTTGCCGGCTTGGCCTCAACCATGATCGGTTGCGGCCAGAAGCCCCAGGTTAGCAACAGGGCGATGACCACGGCGATGAAGGTAATGAGAGGATGTTTGCGCAAGAGCATAGGCATGGTGTTATTCCTTGGTCTTGAGTACGGCCACCATATCGAGGTGGGCGAGGTTACGCCAGATCATGATGGCGGAGATGATGGAAGAAGCGATCACCACCAGAGCGGCAAAGGCGTAGACATTAATGCCCAGCACCAGCGGGATGCGGTAGAGGTCGGTGTCGAACTGAAATGCCATGAAGGCGCAAAGGCCGTAACCCAGCAACAGTCCCAGCGGAATTGCCACCAGGGTGAGCAGGGCCAGTTCGCCCAGCAGGATGTAGGCGACTTCGCCCCGCTGAAAACCGAGTACCCTTAGGCTGGCCAATTCCCGGTTGCGTTCGGAGAGGGCGATGCGCATGCTGTTGTAGATCACGCCAAAGGCGATGCTGCCACCGAGCAGGGTGGAAATGAAGGTGAAGAAGAGCACCGACTCGGCGATGGTGTCGTAAAAAGCTCGAATCGCCGACTTCTGCTCCACCACTCCGGC
>NZ_MPQG01000015.1:0-59342 GCF_002020255.1 Solemya velum gill symbiont
CCTATGCTACCGCAGCTTGCCCTCTAACCAACTCTGTTGAGTTGCACTTGGAAATTAAATTCACGTCGTTTGAAACTCTTGAGTCCATTACAGAAGGGCTTTCCACAAGAACTTTTTGTTACCCTTATGGAGGATTCCACAGCTTTACAAATGAAACTGAAAAGCTACTGGAAGAACATGGATGCCACTTCTCGTTTAATGTAGAACCAAGAGATATTGACCGGAATGACTTAATAAATCGGAGACAGGCACTGCCACGTTACGATTGTAACCAGTTCCCCCATGGATCTTTCAGAGAAACAGTGTCGTAAATAAATATCCAAAGATAAACGATACCAACAACTCAAACGTTAAAGGAATGGACACTGTAATCATGTTAAAGAGTATTGTTATTGCACAAGGCTATAAAGATGAATGAAGAAGATCAAGCGCCAGAATGGCTGGAAAATGCGGTCTTGATTTATGGGCCGAGAAAAGCTGGCACGACACTTTTACATAATCTGCATGATGGTAATAATGAACTATTCGTTTATCCTGCAGAGCTCAAATTAAAACGCTTTCGTCGTACCATCTGGCAATCTCAGCCAAAGGCATCAGAGTTATATTTTGATCTCTCACGACTTTCAAAAACTGAAGTGCCAAATTTTGATAATAAGTCCTATGCATCCTATGCAAAGTCGTTACGTAATGAAGAAATATCTTCATTACGTGAACTTATTCAAAAAGATATTTACGCAGTATATAGATTTGCAGAAAACAAACCGTCTAATCCATTGCAATGGTGTGTTAAAAAGGTAGGAGAAGATACCAACATGATAATTGCATTCTGGAAGCAGATGTTTTTTAACGGAAAAGTTGTCATGATTGTCCGGGACCCTCTTATGGTTGCTCGTAGCGTCATACTAAGCAGAAGACGTGGAGGCATTCGCTTAAGTGCAAAACAGCTGTTCAAACAAACAAAATCACCTATACGAAATCTCTATGACCAGATGCAACTAATTGACGACAAGTCATTTCATTTCGTTGTCTATGAGAAACTCACCTCAGAAACTTCAGCGACAATGCATGGTGTTTGTGACTATTTGGGTATTAAGTATTCTCCTGTGCATGAATACCCAACAATATTTGGAGAGAAAACAGTAACACGTACTTCATCAAAAAATACTCAAAAAGTGTTCCAAAATAGAAATAAATGGCATAACAACCTAAGCTTCAGGGAAAAACTACTTGTATGGATATATTCAACAATCATCAACTATCGCTTATCAATAAAAGCAAAAAAAGAGGGTAAGCGATATGGACCCTATCCAGAAATGGTAAAGAAAATTGAGAACAGATAGTAGAATCCGTATATATACAGTGCACTGTCAGCTTAAGTGCCCCCATATGACTTGACGACCTACGTAATTCTTATGAGTAAGTAGTGCAGACTACATCTACAACAAATAGCCCTTAGCTTCCAGGTCCACACCCAACTCTCTCGACAATTTTTTATTGTCAGAGCCCCACGTACTTTGTATCAACTCTCTAAGCTCACCATCTACTGAAGGGTCTAACCCACCTTTACCGATGAACTGGTGATAATTAAGTCTTATGAAATTCGGAATGCCGAGACCATTATTAACAGGGGACTTTCGAATACGTTTTAAGTAATTCCCCTTGGAGGTATTTTTTTTATCTTTTAGAGCCTTTAGTACAACATTGTGATCAACAGACAGAATATCCCCCAATTGCCTACTAAAATACTCAGGATTTTTCACCATATCCTCAAAAAATAGTACGAATACTTTGTCAGACCCCAGAATGTCACAATAACTCTTGTACAACTGATAGTAATTCAGGTTTGAAAACCAATTATGATCCTGCGTAGCTATTCCGTATTTCAACCATCGGTCAAATCGTATGACTTTTTTTGGTATAAGTTTAAAAAGCGAAGGCTTCTTATCGGTGTACTGATAACCAATCGGCAAGCCAATTGTAGCCCATTGCCTCCATACCTTATGTTGCCTGTATCTTGATTTGATTATCTCCTGTTGATTCCTGATCACCAAAAAAACCGCAGAGTTACCGGCAACTGCCTTTATTCTATTTGCATAAATCTCCTGGAAATAGAGCGGACTTCCTAGACTGGTAAACATCTCATCTGAAATCACTATCCTTTTGTTTTCTGCTTCTGCATTTTCCTCCAAAGTTTTTATTTTATTTTTAACGCATTGAATACCCGGAGGTGATGTTGGTTTACATATCGCCAGACCCGCTTGCCGCCAAAACCGATCGGGCTTCCCATCTTGATGAACAGGCATGCCTACAAAATAGTCTGTATTTTGAAATAGATTCCTTTGCAAGGTCGTTGTGCCTGTTCTAGGCATTCCGATATGAAACAGTATTTCTTTTGAGTTACTCATCTAAAAGTATCATAACACAGGGAGGAAACGGATAGTGTTTAGCTTTCAGCAAATGCATTCAATGATGCTGTCAGAATCGCCGAACAGCCTGTTTTTGTCAAGCTGATAACGACCAGGCAGTGCACGGAGACTGGACTATATCAAAGCATCCTTGGCGATATTAGGAACTGTCTCGTCTCGACCTTATTTATTAATCTAATCTTGTTAATCCAGGCCTAAATAAGAGCGTGCAGTTTCAAGATCTATTGGAGCATCAATATCTATAGATCGCTCACGAGGCATTTCAACAATTGCTGTTCTTCCACCCCATAATCTCCCTTCGTGTTCGAAAAATGACCTGGTTACAGAAAATATTGCGCCATTTCTTTGTACAACCTTTGGCAAGTCCTGACGCCGCATTGACTCGTATTTTGGCGCCACAGGTATAGCTCTGTCTGAATCCAAGAAATACATTTTTGCTGGATGAGATATTTTATCTTCGAATGCACTGACAACCGAGTCATATTGACCAGACTCAATCTTATTTTTTGCGAGAAGAACATCATCATCAGTGCGTAATGGTGATGTCACTTGTAATAATGTAATCAGGGCAAACATGTCAGCATTAGGATCGACTGATTCCAACAGATGTTCGACAACACTCACAGATGTACTTTCATCAGTTGCGAGCTCTTTCGGTCGAGCTATTACTTGTGCACCACATGACCGTGCAACATCTGTCATCTCGCCATCTTCTGTAGACACATATACATCTTGTTGTGGATAGACTCTCAATGCCTGCCTAATTGTCCATTCCAGAAGCGAGATGCCATTCTTGATTTCACTCAGATTCTTTCTTGGTATACCTTTGCTTCCACCGCGTACTGGTATAATACATATTGTTCTTTTGCTTGTCATAATCCAGGCTTTATACAGGCCTACTCATCTGCCTCGTTAATGTATGACAATTCCTTCTGTAGCTTGATTGTACAGGTGGCTAGAATGTCCGCAATTTTCTGACCGGCTGTACCATCACCAACCAGAGTAGATGAAGGATAGGTTCCATGTGACAGTTGCCGCTCGATAGCCGAGCTTATTTTCTCTGCATCATAATCAACATCCAAAACATTTGATGCCCTTTCACGCCCAGCCTGCCTGCTACCTATATTGACACATGGCGTACCAAGAAATGCGCCTTCACGTAAACCGGAGGACGAGTTACCGACCAGGCATTTTGAATTCGCGATGAGTCGGACATAATCCTCCGGCTCAAAGTTGATAAAAAAGTGCATGTTTGATGCATCATGACGTTCCCTGAAAACCCGTATACCTTTTGCAATATCGTCTGAACCCGCATCAACATTTGGCCATAGCCAAACAACTTGCATTCCTTTATCAGAAAATTGTTTAACAGCCTTCAGTGTCTGATTTATTTGAGCGAGCCCACTTCCATATTCTGTTGTCACAGGGTGCTGGAGTACAACGATATAATCCTTCTCTACCGACAGATCATCACCTACACCTTTATATTTCTCAAAGAAGTCAGGTGCAAGGGTCATATCGAGACCGACAACGACATCAATTGCCGGACAGCCGGTCAAATGCACCGTATCAGGTATCTCGCCCATTCTAAGTAAAAACTCCTTTGCACGCATGGTTGCGGGAAAATGAATGTGTGATAACTTCGTTATTGCATGCCGGACAGATTCATCGATAGAACCGGTCACTTCACCACCTTGCGTATGCGCAACGGGTATATTCATGTAACTGGCGGCAACTGCCGTGGCCAATGTTTCAAACCTGTCTGCCACGGTCACCACGATGTCAGGTTTCAGGTTTTCAAACAGTGTGGCTAATTCCGTAATGGCTAGCCCTGTAGATTTGGCCATCGTTGTAGGAGTTTCCCCTTCTAGTATTGAATATACAACGGCTGTTTCAGAGAAACCGTCCTTCCTGATAATGTCTATGACTGAACCGAAACGGTGCAACAGGGCTGACGATCCAACCAGTAACTGAAGTTCAAGGTCAGGGTGCTTATCCACAGCCCGCATCAATGTCTTGATCCGTCCATAATTGGCACGACTGTGTACAACTACGCATATTTTTCTCATTGTTATTCCATGTCCTCCCAAGTCAGGAGGCGATTTTGATCAACATCTCGGATAAGCCTTCGACCATTCACTTTATCCTGTTCATTCCAGGGAATACCGCTTCCGGGCTTCTTTGGAATAAGATCCACTTCTTCTATGACATGTCCGGCAAGCAGGTCAACTCTCAGGCCCACACTCTTTCCGAAGAGTTCTTTCTGATCCTTCAAATTCTCGGCCATCTCATCTTTATCGACAGGATTGGCATCAAGCTCAACAACACTCTCGGCAAATTGTACCAGCTTACCAAGTTCATCCACCGTGACCGATGCAGTAATGTCGGGCCCGAACATTCTGCGATCAAATGTCGTGTGAACTTCAATAAGAGTATAGCCCCTGGCAATCGCAATCATCGCAGGTGTCAAAGTTCCCGTATGATCAGACAGCCCGATGCGACAGTCATATCGACGTTTCATTTCGTCAAGGATGTTTAACCCGACATCTGCCAGTGGCGTTGGGTACCTGCTGGTGCATTGTAACAACGAAAATACTGTTCCAGAACTTTCCAGTTTATTCACAACATCATCAATTTCTCTCCAGGAACTCATCCCTGTGCTCACAATTATGGGCAGGTCAGTCGCAATCATAGAATCGAGAAGCTCGTGTGAAAAAGTATCTCCGGAACCAACCTTCCAGCACTGCACTCCCAACTTGACCAGCATCTCGACAGCCTTAGTTGAGAACGGGGTACTCATGAACTCAATCCCCCTTTCATCGGCATGCTGTTTTAATCCCTGCCACTGGGACTCTGTGAATTCCATGCGACGCCAGTACTCATACCTGGTGTCATCTTGATGTGAAAACTTAATGCGAAATGGCTCGTCAAGAGTCGATTCCTCAGAGGCAATATGCGTCTGAAACTTTATTGCATGCACACCCTCATCTGCCAACGCGTCTATGTAAGCGTGACACATACCGAGCGACCCATCATGGTTCTGTGCAATTTCACCAATAATGAATGGGCTTTGTTCACTAATAAATACTTCACTAGACATAAAAGACTCATTATGTTCATTCTGGATTGCGAAAGGAGTGCATAACTGCGACTCCCTCTTAGGATATATAACAGCTATCCACAGAAGAAAGCTACAGGCGCTCTTTTTCTTTAATGTATATCTCGTACAGTTTACTTAATAATCAAGAAAAATATCCGGAAATCAGCAGATTGGCCTGCGCAACATGTTTGAAATAAATGCGACCCAAATTATGAAAGGTCGCGAATCTGCAGGAAAATACTCAGCACGTGAATAGAAGAGCCCATAATCAGCCAAACTAGTCGCTATGAATATAAAACAGATTATACTTTACAGGTAATGCCGTTATTTTCTTGCTGACAACCCCGCTATCCATTAAACACTCAAGAAACCTGTTTATTTCATCAGGCCTGGTGAAAGGGTGTTTATCTCTCATGGTCTTTTTTACTATTCTCTCTTGCTTGTCGATGATAAGAGATTCCCTGAAGGCCCGAAATGAATATCGAATACTGCCGGTCAAGTTATAAAATTTTTCTGAAACAATGTTTGAATTAACATCAAAGTCACTCATGAATTGTACCGACATGAATTCAGAACAAATCTCATCCAGAGAAAGATCCTGTCGAAGAAAACCATTAATAGTCATATCCCCATCTGCCACTCCGTACTCATCGCCAAGAAAGTTAATAACTTCATCAACAGTGTTGGCAATATGACCAACATTATTTACCGAATCCAGGGCATACCTGGCGACGCCATCCGGGCAGTAGGACACCACCTTTTTATTCATATATGCTGCTTCTATAGCAGTCGTGCAGCAGTTATGGATTAGTGCACTACTAGCCAAAATCCAAGGTGCAACTTCTCCAGTAGCGCACACAAATACATTTTCACACCCTTTAAATTCACGTTCAACATACTTGATATTATCTGCAGGATGTGGCCTGAATACGATTCTATTTCCATCAGCTGCTAATTTCTTGACGATAGAAACAAAAGAGTTATAAATAAATTCCAGTTTTTTTATTTTCTCGTCGTACGCGAATTTATTCTCTTTTTTATCGAAAAGTCCTTTTTCGTAATTCCTTCTCTCATACATCTCCCGGTTGGTATAAGAGGCGAAATTGCTAACTATGAGAATGAAATCCCCGTATTTATTGGATATTCTTTCCGCACTTTCATCAAAATAACCGTAATACCTGTTCATCCATAACAACACTCTTGCATTCCCTGTCGTTAGAAACTTGCTTTCATCCAGGAGGTACTTTTGTCTCATGAATGCTCTTTGTTTTTCACCCCACAAAAATATTTTTTTAGCTAGGTTAACCGTTTGGGGTGAATGCCTCACTTCAGAAAATCGCTCCAAGTTATCTACCAGCAATCCCTCTTCGTCCATTGCAATGCAACCGAAACCTGCGTCAGCCAGATCAGTTACTTGATCAAGTATATGTGCAGGAATGCTTTTTTTAACTATTACCCCTGATGTTAATGACAAGCGTTTAAACTGCTCTTTTCTTCTTGCTCTAGGTCCAACAAATGTATGGCAACCACGCTCCGCCAACATAGCTGCTAGTAACAACCTGGAAAGTAATTCTCTTTTTTTTATTTCAACATCAAAATAATAAACCGGCTTTTCCATTCATACTCTCTTAGAGATTACATGTAGAAATATTGTTTCATAGTCACTACGGATATACCTGTCAGGCCTACTGCCGGTTACAGTATACCGGCTACCAGATTATTGTCCGTAATAATCTCTATACCACTCAACAAATCGATTAATTCCATCCTGCAGGGAGGTCTGTGGCTTGAAGTCGACGGCCGCAATCAGGTCATCAACATCTGCATAAGTCACAGGAACATCACCCGGCTGCATCGGCAGCATCTCTTTTACCGCTTCCTTTCCGCACGCCTTCTCGATCGCAGAAATAAAGTCGCCAAGTGTTTCGGGTTGGTTATTGCCGATATTGTAGAGCGCGTAACGGGCAGTAGCGTTTGAACCAGGTGCTTTTTTCTCTTCTGGCGGCTTGTCTAGCAAGCGCACAATCCCTTCAACGATATCATCGATGTAGGTGAAATCACGTTGCATCTCTCCACGGTTGAATACCTGGATGGGCTTGCCTTCGAGAATCGCCTTGGTGAAGCTGAAGTAAGCCATGTCAGGCCGACCCATGGGACCGTAGACTGTGAAAAAGCGCAGGCCGGTAACAGGGAGTCCATAAAGGTGTGAGTAGCTATGCGCGATCAGTTCGTTAGCCTTTTTCGATGCCGCGTAGAGCGAAACCGGATAATCGACATCATCCGTGGTAGAAAATGGCACCTTGGTATTCATGCCATAGACAGAACTGCTCGATGCGTAGACCAGGTGTCCTACTTTTGAATGGCGACACCCTTCCAGTACGTTAGCAAATCCGACAAGGTTGGAATCGATATAGGACGCAGGATTCTCAATCGAGTAGCGCACACCCGGCTGTGCCGCCAGGTTGACAACAACATCAAAACTGCTGCCGGCAAAGAAATCCGCCGTCGCTTCCCTGTCAGCTAGGTCAAGTAGTTGAAATGTAAAACCGGGTTTCCCCTCAAGCTGGTCCAGGCGCGCCTGTTTCAGTTCGACATCATAATAAGGTGTCAGGTTGTCAACAGATGTGACCTGTACACCATCTGCAAGCAGTCGCTGTGCCAGGAAATAACCGATAAAGCCAGCTCCGCCAGTAATTAATACATGCATCATGAGTTACCTTTTACAGAGTCACCGCGGCCAATCGCGTAATAGATCCAGCCATGACTCTTGAGCTCTTCAGGTGCATAGATATTACGGCCGTCAAAAACCACCTTGTTGTTGAGATTCTCCTCAAGCACATCAAGCTCGGGAACACGAAAAGCCTTCCACTCGGTGTGAATAATCAGTGCATCTGCGCCCTCGGTAGCGGCATGCTTGTCAGCCGCATACTCAATCCGGTCATCATCACCAAATATTCGCTGTGACTCCTCGCTGGCAACCGGGTCATATGCACAAACAGTGGCGCCGGCTTCAAGCAGGCCTGCAATGGTCACACGGCTGCTGGCTTCACGCATGTCGTCAGTTTCCGGCTTGAATGAGAGGCCCCAAATCGCAAAACGCTTTCCTGCCAGGTCATCACCAAAGTGCTGTTTAATTCTTTGTAACAGGACAGCTTTCTGACGTTCGTTGACACCCTCAACTGCATTCAGCAACTCTGCATGGTAGCCAATATCTTTTGCTGTACTTGCAAGTGCCTTTACATCCTTGGGGAAACAGGATCCGCCGTAACCACAACCGGGATAGATAAAGTGGAATCCGATACGTGGGTCAGAACCGATGCCACGACGGACATTCTCGACATCGGCACCAAGACGTTCTGCAAGGTTCGATATTTCGTTCATAAAGCTGATCTTGGTTGCCAGCATGGCGTTAGCCGCATACTTGGTCAATTCTGCAGAGCGCACGTCCATGATCACGAGGCGCTCATGGTTGCGGTTGAAGGGCTCGTAAAGCTCACGCATCACCTCGATGGTATGCGGGTCTTCCGAACCGATCACGATACGATCCGGCTTCATGAAATCAGGAATCGCCGAACCCTCTTTGAGAAACTCGGGATTCGAGCAGACATCGTAATGGATATCGAGGCCGCGTTCGTCAAGAACACGGCGTACCTCGGCACTCACCTTGTCTGCTGTGCCGACAGGTACTGTTGACTTGTCAATAATGATCTTGGGGCTGTCCATGTGAGTGGCAATCGAGTTTGCCACTGCAAGGACGTACTGCAGATCGGCAGAGCCATCCTCATCAGGCGGCGTACCAACAGCAATGAACTGTACATCGGCAAATGCAGTGCCCTCTTCAGCCGAGGTTGTGAACTCGAGCGTTCCTTCAGCAATACAACGCTTGACGATTGTATCGAGGCCCGGCTCGTAAATCGGTATGCCACCAGATTTGAGCAACGCAATTTTTGACTCGTCGACATCGACACAAAGCACGTGATGACCGACATCAGCCAGGCAAGCGCCGGTGACAAGACCAACGTAGCCGCTACCGTAGATTGAAACTTTCATTATTGAGATCCGAACAATTGAAACCGGGAAAGCGGAGCCGAACTCGATCCGGCCCACTTGAACAGCGGCAAATTATAACGCAATTGGCATGACAAAAATATAACAGGCCCGGGGCATCAGCCCTACCTGGCACCTGGTGCCATATCGACCCGGTAGACACGATATGGCTTGCGTCCCCTGGCTTCACCGAGACTTCCGGCCTCATATCCCGTCTCTTTTACAACGGCCTCAAAGGCCTCTGCGTTCTTGCGGCGTACAATCCAGAGGCGATCTTCATTATCGCCCTCGTTGAGCAATTCATCGGCAACCGTCTGCTGTTGGGCCTCATCCACATCCGCTTCATTCATGGCCAGTTGTTCGACCTCGGCATCCATGTAGAAAGAAAGCCCCTGCTGGGCCTCGTGGCTGACAAACACGACCTCGTCCAGCTTAGCGGGCCAGATTTGTTCTAACTGCCGGGCGAGCATACGGCTGTCAATCGAGACATCCTTGAAGTGGTCAGCAACACCCAGCACCAACCTGAAAACCAGGACAAAGGCCACACCCGCCATGGGCACAAGATACCAGCGTCTTTTTGAGAACAGGGCTTCAGCCTCGCTCGCTGCCAGAAGCGCAAGCGGGACAAACAGCGGCAGGATATAGAATGGCAGTCGCGACTTGACCAGCATAAAGACCGTCATAGGAAACAGAAACCAGAGCAGCAGGAATTTCTGCTTTTCATCAATCCTGTCAGCACCGCCCCGAAATGAGCGATACCAGGCCATAAGAGGCTTTTTGAAGCCTCGCCACACATAAACCCACCATGGCAAAGTGCCGATCAGGAGAACCGGCAGATAGGTTCTCAAGCCGCCGTACCACTCGGCATTGCGCTGATGCTTGTCACTCGTAGCGCGTACCAGAACCTCGTTATAGATGAAATCAAAAAAGAGCGAAGGATTCTCCCCTGCCAGCATCAGGAACCAGCTGGAGGCAACAAGGGCTGACAGTATCAATCCTGGTATCCAGTAGAGACGCACACCGACAAAGGCACGGTGTTGGAAAATGTAAAACAGCAGCAAGGCAAACAGCGGCAAGGCCACAGCAGGCCCCTTGATAAGGTAACCTAGCCCGGCTGCAAACCATCCAAACAAAGCGCCATAGCGGGCACCAAAACTGCCCGTCTTGCCCCAAATTGCATAGCAAAAACCGGTAAAAGATGCAGTCACTGCTGCTGCCAGCAGGCTGTCCGTGGTAATAAAGTTGCTTGCGGACGCGGGAAACATGAAGCTTGCATAGATCAATGCAGGCAACCAGGGGCGTTGCGGATGAAACAGCCGTCCAAGCTGCCACACAAACAGGGTTGTCAGAATGAATCCAAACATACCGGGCAGGCGCATCACGAACTCACTGCGACCCAGGGTATCGATGGATGCTGCAATTGCCCAGTAGGTCAGAGGAGGTTTTGTCCAGTGGGGGTGCTCATGGTGCGTCATCGGATGCAGCCAGTCGTCGAAACGCAGCATCTCTATCGCCACGTTGACATAGCGCCCTTCCGAACTTTCCCACAACCCCCGCAGGTCTTGAAACAGGAGCGTGTATACAATCAGTACAAGCAGTGCCAGAAGCAGTGCTTTACCACGGCTGGCTGGCATCATGCCTGGTCCCTGTTACCATCCGTTTTCCACGCAACCTGCTTACTCTCAAGATTACCAGTCAACTGGTAAGGACTGTTTTCAGTTGACTCGTAATAGGTGCGTGTCATCAGTTCTGCCAGCACTCCCGTGGTTATGAACTGCAACGAGGCGATCAGCAAGACAATCCCGACAAGCAACAGGGGGCGCGTACCGATATCGGCACCAAAGACAAACTTGTCGACAGCCAGGTAGCTGAGTATCAGAGCGGAGACGGTTCCTGACGCCAAACCCACCATGCCAAAGAAGTGGCCGGGGCGTGAACGGAAACGCAGGAAAAAATAGACAAAAATCAGGTCAAGAATGACGCGAAAAGTGCGTGAAATCCCGTACTTGGATGTACCCTGCTCTCGTGCATGATGCTTGACGACCGTCTCACCGATTTTGCTTGGCCGCGTGAATACAGCTGCCCACACTGGAATGAAACGGTGCATCTCACCGTAGAGGCGTACACGCTTGATCAAAGAGGAGCGGTAGACTTTCAAGCTGCAACCGTAGTCATGCAGGCTCACACCCGTGATATTGGCTATCAGCCGGTTGGCAATCATTGACGGAATCTTGCGCAAGAGCAATCCATCCTTGCGATCCTTTCGCCAACCCTGGAGGAGGTCAAGATCTCTCTCTTTTAACTCTTCGAGCATGCGCAGTATGTCATCCGGATCATTCTGCAAATCACCATCCATAGTGACTATATATTTGCCCGAACTATAGTCTATTCCCGCCTGCATCGCCGCTGTCTGGCCATAGTTTCGATGCAACTCCAGCAGGTGCACATGCTTCCCGTACTGATCAATCAGCTCTGAAACACGCTGGGGGGTACCATCAGAACTGCCGTCGTCGACAAGAATCAGCTCCCAAGGGTAGAATGAGCCACGCATGGCTGCAGTCACTCGTTCGAGCAAGGCATCGATCGACTCTATTTCGTTATACAATGGAATCACAATGCTGAGAGAATCAGCACTGGTATCTTGATCAGACATAGCTCAAACAGTCACAAGCGAGACAAAGTGGCGCATATAATAACCCATCAGGAAGCATATTAGAAATGATGCCTGTCGCCCGCTCACGTCTACTCGTCGCAGTCATCATTGCTATCATCTACCTGGCACTGGTCCATTATCTGTTTGATTTGAAGGTAATTATCTCTCAGTGGAGAGAACTTCCGGCAAGCACACTGATGCTCGCAACAGCTGGCCTGCTGATCAGTTACCTCCTGCGCGCATGGCGTAACCATAATTTCTTTGCACTCGACCATTTTCCCACCAGCATTCGCCTGACCCTGATCCATAATGCGCTCAATCACTGGTTACCGGCACGTACCGGGGAGTTCAGTTTTCCTCTTCTCATGAAACGTTATTTCGGGCATGGCTATGCCGGTTCCACGCACGGCTTGCTGTGGCTCAGACTGATGGATCTGCACGCACTTGCCGGAACAGCCCTGCCGGTTTTCTACCCGTTCCTGAATACCGCGTTATTTTTTCTGCTGCTTACTGCCTGGCTCGCTTCGATGCCCCTCGCTTTCTGGCTACTCGGGCATTTCAGGCAGCACATCCTGGCAAATCCCAGCGACAAGCGACTTGCCACAATGATGAAAAAAGCCGTCAACGAATTGACGGGGTCAAAACGCACTTTCTTCATCGCATGGCTTCTGAGCATGACCAACTGGACGGTCAAAATCTGCCTTCTCACCCTGCTGGTCACAGCTTTTGTCACGGTCCCGGCTACTGCGGCGCTGACAGCCGTCATAGCAGGTGAGCTCACGTCCATTCTGCCAATCCACGCACCCGGCGGGCTTGGCACCTACGAGGCCGGCATGTCAGCTGCTTTCACTCTCTTCAGTATAGACTTCAAATCAGGACTACAAGCGGCAGTTCAGGCTCACCTGTTTCTGCTCAATCTTGCTATCATTAGCGCTGTTTTCGCCTTACTGATCCCTAAAAAACGATGACAAGCGAAAGAAACAGCTTCGCGTGGCTTCTGCTATTTATCGCCGGCATAACGGCATACCGCTTTTTCGCCCTTCTCGGTTACGATTACGCACTTTATACCGACGAAGCCTATTACTGGTTATGGTCAAAAGAGCTCGAGTGGGGCTATTACTCAAAGCCGCCGGTTATCGCCCTGCTGATTCGTGCAGCAACCAGCGTTTGTGGTGATGCTGAAGTCTGTATCCGTAGTATCGGTATCATTCTTTACCCATTCACTGCACTGGGAATCTACCTGACCGGAAAAACAGTTGCGAACAGCCGTGTTGGCCTCTGGGCAGCCGTTCTCTTCATCACCATGCCCGCCGTCAGCGTCTCGTCGCTTACCGCTTCGACCGATATACCACTACTGCTGCTTTGGAGTTGGAGTCTCTTCTTTTTTATCAAAGCGCTCGATGGCAACAACTGGTCGTTGTGGATTCTGCTTGGCATCGCTGGCGGAATAGGAATGCTGAGCAAATACAATTTTGCGATTTTCTTTATCTCCGGGCTTTTGTTGATGGGAATCGTGAAAACAGACAGGCATCACCTGTTGAGCATCAAGCCATGGTTGGCAGTTTTAATTGCATTCCTGGTCTTCCTGCCCAACCTCGTCTGGAATTTCAGTAATGACTTTCCCACCATTACGCACACCTCGGAGATTTCTGGTGTTCTTAGTGAAAGCTTTTTTCACTGGGACAGCCTTGGTGGATTTCTACTCAGTCAGTTCATCATATTTGGCATCATTTCGTTCGGAGTTTTGCTCACGCTGTTGACACGTAATAACTGGTTGCAAGAGACGAATAAAATAAGGCTGCTGTATATGGGCCTGCCGTTCCTGTTACTCATCAGCGGGATCGCACTGTTCGGAAAGAGCAACGAGAACTGGGCATCACCAACCTATGCTGCCGGAAGCCTGCTGGTAGCATGGTGGCTGTATGACAAAGGGCTGAAAAAGCTACTCTATAGTGCTGTTCTCCTCAACCTTGTCCTCATGGTCGTAAGTACTCACCTGGACACGATCAAAACTGCCACAGGCATTGAAAACACTTCTGCCAACGATCCCTTTAAAAGGCTGCGCGGCTGGCGAGAGTTTGCAGCCCAGGTAGATGAACGGCTGTCACCAGACATGATCCTGGTATCACCGTCACGCACCCTGTTATCACATTACCTCTATGAGGCGAAACAGCCGATCAGCAGAAGCGCCAGCTGGAATCCGAAAAACAGAATTCGCAGCCATTTTGACTTGGTGAGAGAACTCAAACAGGATGAGAACCAGACTTACCTGCTGCTTAAAGTCCGTGAGGATGACTGCCTGGCGAGCAGCTTCGACTCGTTTGAACCACAGCCCCCAATAAGGGTCGAGATCTACGACAATTACAGCATAGAGGCAAGCGTTGCCCTTGCCCGGGGCTTCAAAGGATATCAGTGCAGATGAAAAATGCTGAAAACATGAATAAGGATGTCATCTGGTGGCTGGCAATAGCGATCTGGTTCACCCCGCTCTTCTGGCTGACTGATCTCGATATCCTGGTCGCATCACTCTTCGTTGAAGATGGTGAATGGATCGGGGAAAACAATCCGTTTGCGATCTTCTTTTACGAGAGCATTCCTATCCTGATGAGAGTGTCTCTTGTCGGCAGCATTGCAGCAATCTGCTGGTTCTGGTTCAAAAAACGATCCAGGTACAGAAACTATGCAACATACCTGTTGCTGGTCCTTCTCATCGGCCCGGGACTCATCGCCAACCTGATCCTGAAGGATAACTGGGGACGCCCAAGACCTGTGCAAACACTCGAGCTAGCCGGTGAAAATCACTATGTGCCGCCGCTCATGTTCAATGGTGAAACCAGCGGCAAGGCAAAAAGCTTCCCCTCCGGTCACGCTTCCGCAGCATTCTCCATGTTCGCATTCTGGTTCATGGCAGCACCGGGGCGGCGTAACAAGTACATCTTCTGGGGCGTCATGGCCTATGGCTCCCTTGTCGGCTTGAGCCGTATGGCACAAGGCGGCCACTACCTCTCAGATGTTATCTGGGCAGGGCTGATCGTTTATGCGACGGCATGGGTGCTGGCTCAGTGGTTAATAGTACCGATGCATCGGCGCTCTCCCTGAATCCTGGTTGTTGATTGCTGGCTAGTAAATGTCTTACCCTGAGATCATTCCGTCTAATCAAGACCAATGACCAATGACCAACAACCAAGTAAATCCTCCTGATGTTTTGTTACTTATCGCGCCCGGCTGTCCACATTGCCCCGCTGTAATGCAAAGCCTCTCAAATCTGCTCAAGGAGGGTGTAATCGGACGCCTCGAAATCGTCAATATTGCCCCTCACCCGGAAGTTGCCGACAAGGTTGGCACCCGCTCCGTCCCATGGATGCGTATCGGTGAAGTCGAACTGAGCGGCGCCCATACACCGGAGGAAATCAGGGAGTGGGTCGATAGATCCTCCACCTCCGATACCAGCGAAGTGATTTCCCACCTACTCGAAACCAATCGACTCGAACAGGCTATTGAGAAACTGCGCAACAACTCGGAACTGCTCAGAACCGTCATCGCACGCCTGCCAGAAGAAGAGGTTCCCTTCTCGGTACGTATTGGCATTGGCGCCATCATTGAAGAACTTGCTCATACTGATACGCTGGAAGCATCGGTACCCCTGTTACTTGAACTGGCCGCTTCAGACAATCGGCAAGCGCGTTCTGATGCTGCCCACTACCTCGGGTTTACCAAGGGAACTGCGACAGTCGTCGAAGCACTGAAAAAGCTGGGAAGTGACAGCGATATGGGAATGAGCAAAATCGCCCTCGAATCACTCGAAGCACTGGAGCAGCAATGAACAGACATGCAAGGCAACTGATCTCTCTTGGCGCCATCAACGGTTTCCTTGCCGTGGCACTCGGTGCATTCGGCGCCCATGGGCTTAAAACGATTGCATCGGTAAAGCAACTCGCCTGGTTCAAAACCGGAACCGACTATCACATGGTGCATGCTCTCGCGATACTGTTGTGCGCAGCGATTGCCATGCAACTGGATAACCGTAGCCTGGTGCGTATCAGCTACCTGTTCCAGGCTGGCATCCTGATTTTCTGCGGCACACTCTATCTAATGGCTCTTGGCGCACCTACATGGCTTGGGGCCATTACACCGATTGGCGGTACAGCTTTGCTTGTTGCCTGGGCATGGCTTGCCTGGTCCATGATCAAAGTTCGAGGCGAAAAGTAAATGGAGACAGCTGCTAGCTGAGATTGCCTCGATCCATCAATTTCAAAACAATCAACTGACGCCTAATAGATAAGCAGGTGCAAAACACTTCTGACAATAATACCAACCAGTGCACCGAAAATCGCCGCCTTCATGACATCCTTTAGTCCCGGGGTTACCGCTGAAAAAAGTGCCACACCCAGCAGGTCAAGCGGATTTGTTGCCAAACCCGCAAGTCGATTGAGTTCAGCGACTGTCAGCTGTCCTTGCTGAACCAGGTCAAGCGTCACACCCATGTAAGCTGTACCACCTGCAATGTATTTTGTCACTAATGGCAATGCGGCAGCTTCAGACAGGTTAATCAGTGATAATAGCGGCGCCAGTGAAGCACTAATCAGTGCAATAACACCGAGTTGCTCCAGCAGGTTGACGGTAAATATCGCCAACAGCAGCATTGGAAGCATCTGCAACACGATGGTCAGACCCTCGTTGCCACCCTTGGAGAGGAGATCGACAAGATTCCGCTTGCCACTCTCGTCCTGCTGCTCAAGCCTATCGGCATTCGATAATTCATGTCACCACTCTTCACGGTTCGCGAACAGGTAATAGGTCGCAGACGCACCTGCGAGACCGCCTACCAGGGAGGTAAGCAGTGTTACCCCGATATCGAGCCCGAAAGGGATCATCGGAAAGGAGGCGTTGGCCTGCGACATCACGAAGACAAGTGTCATTGCTGTCGCCAGGTGACGCCTGGAAACACCGCGCTGGTCCATCATCGTCAGTGAAGCCATGGGAGCGGCAAAACTGACGAACAGAACCTTGATGCCCGCAAACATACCCAGGCCGGTAATACCAAAGGGCCGAACCAGTGGAGTCAGGATACGGGTAATCATGTGGAGCACACCGTAGGCATCAAGCAGTTTCATCATCGCCAACATCACCACCATGATCGGCAGCAGTGAATAGAGTGCCAGGTCGACTGCAGTTTTTCCCGATTCGAGAATTAGCGCGATAAGTGACTCCATCAGGATGCCCGTCTCATCAGTAAGCGACGGATGGCAGCCAGGTAACAATCGGCGGCCACATCAGGATAATCAGTAATGCCACGAGTTGCAGCAGGATGAAAGGTGCCACGCCCTTGTAAATATCAGTTACCTTGATCTCAGGTGGGCAAACCCCCTTAATATAGAAAAGGGCAAAACCGACAGGTGGTGTCAGGAAGGATGTCTGCAGGCACACCGCAAAGAGGATCGCG
The DNA here is from genome assembly GCF_002020255.1 of Solemya velum gill symbiont. Lineage (NCBI taxonomy): Bacteria > Pseudomonadati > Pseudomonadota > Gammaproteobacteria > Solemya velum gill symbiont. The sequence continues at coordinate 17,670 of NZ_MPQG01000015.1, forward strand.
AACCAGACCAGGTCAAACCCAAGGCTCTCCATAATCGGAGCAACCAGCGGCAGAATAATCAGCGTGATCTCAACCCAGTCGAGGAAAAAGCCGAGAAGAAAAACAGCGAACAGTACAACTGCAAGAACACCCATCGGAGGCATATTCAATCCCAGCAGGGCTTCCTCAATAACAGTATCACCACCCAGGCCACGCAATACCACGGAGAAGGCCGTAGCACCGACAAAGATCGCAAAGATGAAGGCACTCGTCTTGGTCGTCTGGAAGAGTGATTCACGCAGCACCTCCATGTTGAGACGCTGATTGATCACCGCCAGCAACAGGGCGCCTGCAGCACCGACACCAGAGGCCTCGGTCGGCGTTGCTATCCCGAAAAAGATCGAGCCGAGAACTGCAAGTATCAGAAAGGCCGTGGGAATAATCGCCTTGACCGCATTGAAAACGATTTTCAGCGTGATCTTCTCGACATTATCCGGCACAGGGGCTGCATTCGGCTTAACCCATGCATAGACCATGATGTATCCGACGTAGAGGAATACAAGCAGAAAGCCTGGGAAAAGTGCCCCCATGAAAAGGTCGCCAACCGAGGCATTCGGATTCGCCAGTCGGTCCGCCATCAACACCAGCATGATCGAGGGTGGAATCAATATCCCGAGAGTTCCGACCGAGCATGCCGTGCCGACTGCAAGGCTCTTGTTGTAATTGCTCTGCATCATCACAGGCAGCGACAGCATACCGAGCAATACCACGGATGCCCCAATGATGCCGGTACTTGCCGCCAGCAGCACACCGATGAAGACCACGGTCACAGCGTAACCGCCGCGTATTCCACCAAACAGCTTGACGATATTCTTCATCAACTCTTCGGCGACACCTGAACGATCGAGCATAATGCCCATAAAGATAAACATCGGCAGGGCAACAAGTGTCTCCTTGCCGACAAGATCCCACAATCGCTCGGGAACGAGCTGCATGCTGCTACCCCAACTGAACCAGAGGTCGGCGCCAAAATTTTCAACCATGACATGACCGACAACGGCAAACAGGACTGCTGTCCCACCCAGAACCCAGGCAACGGGAAAACCGGAAAAGAGCAGGAGGATGAAGGTTGCGAACATCATCACAACCATGATTTGTTCAAGTGACATCAGAATCGCCCCATCGGTTTATCAATACTCTTCGGCAGGCCGAAAAGGCCCGATGTACATTTCAGCAAGCGTGACAGTGCGACAATAGCCAGGAACACGAAAGCAATAACGATAAACATCTTTGGTAACCAGCGCGCTGGCAGTCCGTCCGGTGCGGGCGAGCGCTCGGCATTGCCAAAAGAGTCCATGAAGTAAGGGATCGAGTCATACAGAACGATGCCGATGAATGGGAGCATCAAGAAAAGAATACCGAAAAGCTCAACCCACAAGCGGGTACGGCATGAGAAACGTTCATGAAACAGATCAACACGCACATGGTCATCATGCACCAGCGCGTAGGAGAGCCCTACCAGCCAGGTGACACCATAAAAGTGCCATGTCATCTCTTCGAGTAAAATTGAACCCTGTCCAAATACATATCGGGCGATGACACTGACAAGGATGACCGCCATGGTGATCAACCAGAACCATGAAAAAAACCTGCCCACATGGTCCATCAGGCAATCCAGACGGTAAGATGGCCTAGTGGTCTTGATATCCAGGTGGTGGGAGTTATCCGGGATATGACTGACTGACGGTTCTATCTTGTTTTTCATCTTATTCTCCACGCCGCTTACGGTCTGCCCGGCTTCGTATTCAGCATCAGATCAGGCTGCCAGGAAAATCCTGTATCACAACAGCATTTTCCGGGCAGAACCGCCGGGGCTTATACCCCGGCGATCTTCAGGAGTAATTACAGATCAGACGGCAGGTAGGCAAATCCTTCCCACAGCTTGTAATTGTTCTGAAATGCCTGCTGACTCTCGTAGACGCGTTTGAAATCTGCGTCCTTCGCGCTCTCTTCAGCAAGCACCTCTTCAGTCAGGCTCTTGAGTTTCACAAGAATGTCACGCGGCAGTTTCTGCGCTGTTACACCCTTCTCACCGAAACCTGCAATGATGGCGCCCTGGTTATATTCAGAAGTTGTCAGACCCTTGACGGTTGCCGCAGTACAGACATTGCGAATCAACGCCTTGGTATCATCGCCAAGACCATCATATTCACCCTTGTTGATCAGCATGTAGGATGCAGTGAACGGCTGGTGCCAGCCAGGAAAGAGGTTGTACTTGACGATCTTGTTGAATCCGAGCAACTGATCGATCTGCGGCAGCGAGAATTCGGTTGCGTCGATTGTGCCCTTCTCCAGTGCCTGGAAGAGTTCTCCCCCGGGCATCATGGTAACTGATGCACCAAGTTTCTGGATCACCTTGCCGCCGATACCGGCAAAACGAATCTTCAGGCCGTTATAGTCATCGAGGCTCTCAAGCGGCTTTTTGTACCAGCCGGCAGTTTCAGGGCCGATGATACCGCACAGTTCGGCATGCACCTTGTAGCCCTTGTTGGCATAGACTTCCTGCAGCATGTCATGACCGCCACCCTCGTAATACCATGACATGTAAGCCCATGGCTTCAGACCGAACGGAATGGCAGCAAACAGGGGAATTGACGGAATCTTGCCCTGATCATAGCCGATCCAGGTATAGCCCGCCTTGACCTTGCCCTCACTAACTACACTGAGAATCTCGAAAGGTGGAACCAGCTTGTTCGGTTCAAATACCTTGACCTTCATCGCGCCGCCACTCGCCTGCTCGAGCTGCTCCGCTGCAAAAACAGACGGTGAGCCCAATCCTGGCAAAGAAGATTTAAATGCAACCGGCATTTTCCAGCGAACCTTGTCAATCGCCATCGCAGGTAATGCGACTGCCAGCGAAAGTACTGCTGCACAGGCAGCCTTGCTGCCAGTGGTACAAATTTTTTTCAGGTGATCCATGAATCTATCCTCCGGGGTTACTGTTTTTTATAGACGCGGTTAACGCTTGGTCAAACAGCATCTTTACCAAACAACCGTTAATGGTTAATTGGTATGACCAGCATTATGGGCAGAAATCGCATCTTGTCAAGTTTGCTTTCAATAATTCACGCAAATAATATTGCTCTAATATACTATATTTAATCGCCATTTCACCTATTCAAGCCTTTTCTTCGGTATTTTTCCAGATAAATATAACCAGGACTTGCTCTTGATGACTCTCTTGCCTAGAATAAAGGGATAATTGGTAAGACCAGATGGACAAATGAAGAAACAACGACTCTCGGACCAGGTAGCTGCCCAGTTGGAAGGCATGATTGCCGAAGGCACACTAAAGCCCGGCGAAAGACTGCCGGCAGAACGCCAACTGGCTGAACGCCTTGGTATCTCGCGCCCCTCACTGCGCGAAGCGATACAGAAACTCGCAAGCAAGGGCCTGATAAAAACCCGCCAGGGTGGCGGCTCATATATCGCTGAAGGTCTCACGCATGACTTTAGCAGCCCATTGATTGCCGTACTCAAAGACAGACCCGATGCCGAGTTCGACACCCTCGAGGTACGCAAGGAACTCGAAGGTATGGCAGCTTACCATGCCGCGATGAGAGCAACAGACGAGGACCGCGAGCACATCAGCGCGTCGCTCGATCGCATGCTCGAGGCACACAGGGCAAAGGCGGACTCAAACACAAAATTCGATGTTGATCACGCTTTCCATATGAGCATCGTCGAGGCAGCACACAATATTGTACTGACGCATTTCATGCGCGGACTCAAGGATGTTCTCGAGACCACAGTGAGCATCTATCTTGATGCATTCTATGCTGACCCCGAGTTCGTTGAACAAGTCTGTCAGCAACACAAAAATATTGTCCAGGCCATTCTCGACCGGAATCCTGATGCCGCTCGTGCTGCTGCAGTCTGCCACCTGGATTTTGCCTATCGCTTCTTCCGTGACTTTCAGACCAAGAACCGCCTTTCAGAAAGCGCCAAGTTGTACGCATCCATGTATGACGAGAACAGGTAAACAAGCAATGAACAGCACTACCAGGATTGTCGCTGCAAGCAAAGCTGTCACCACCATTCCGGATGGAGCAACAATTGCCGCCGGCGGATTTGTCGGCATCGGCGTACCGGAAGCGCTTCTCAGCGCACTGGAAGAACGATTTATCGAAACCGGCACACCCGGCAACCTGACACTGATATATGCAGCCGGTCAGGGTGATGGCAACCAACGTGGCCTCAATCACCTTGGTCACGAGGGAATGATCAAGCGCGTTATCGGTGGCCACTGGGGACTTGCACCCAAACTCGGCGCGCTCGCAAGCGATAACAAGATAGAAGCCTACAACCTGCCACAAGGCGTAATCTCACATCTCTATCGGGACATTGCAGCAAAACGTCCGGGCGCAGTCACCCGTGTCGGTCTCGACACCTTTGTCGACCCGATACATGGCGGTGGCAAGCTCAACTCGGTCACCACGGAAGAGATTGTCCAACGTATCGAACTCAACGGCGAGACCTGCCTTTTCTACCCTGCTTTCCCAATTGACGTCGTACTGTTACGCGGTACAACTGCAGACCACGCAGGCAACATCACCATGGAGCACGAGGCGCTGCATCTCGAATCGCTGGCAATGGCACAAGCAGCAAGAAATAGCGGCGGCATTGTGATTGTCCAGGTTGAACGTATTACTGAGCGTCATGTTCTCGGCCCACAGTTGGTGCGTATCCCCGGTATCCTCGTCGACTATGTCGTCGTCGCAGAACCGCATCAGCATGAGCAGACATTCGACGAGGCATACAACCCCGCCTACACAGGTGAAATCCGTGTCAGTTCAGATCATGCTGCTGTCGCCGAACTCAATGAACGACTGGCAATCGGTCGCCGTGCTGCAGACGAACTGGCTGCAGGAACAGTCGTCAATCTCGGTATCGGCATGCCCGAGGCAGTTGCGATCGCAGCCGAAGAGTCAGGACAACTCGACAGTGTCACCCTGACAGTCGAACCCGGCGGCATTGGCGGCAAACCTGCAGGCGGGCTCAGCTTCGGTGCAGCTGTCAATGCCGAGGCGATTATCGATCAGCCGGCACAGTTTGATTTCTATGATGGTGGCGGCCTCGACCAGGCTTTTCTCGGCATGGCGGAAGTAGACCGTCATGGCAACGTCAACGTCAGTCAATTTGGCACACGTATGGCTGGTGCAGGTGGCTTTATCAACATTAGCCAGAATGCCAAGTCTGTTGTTTTTCTTGGCACTTTCACATCCGGAGGCTTGCAACTGGATGTCGGCAAGGGCACCATCCACATAAAAGAGGAAGGCAGGCAACACAAATTTGTCGAAAAGGTGCAACACCTCACTTTCAACGGCAGAGCAGCTTTTGAGCGTGGCCAGCGGGTGACATATATTACCGAGCGTGCTGTCTTTGAACTAACCGCCGAAGGGCTTCTTCTTACAGAGATAGCTCCCGGCATCGACCTTGAACACGACCTGCTCGCACAAATGGCTTTCAAACCACTGATCGCTGCAGAGGTCAAAACCATGACAACGGACTACTTCCAATGAGCAATCAAACCACGGATACCCATGTCTACCTGTTCGGCACCTGCCTGATCGACCTGCTCTACCCGGATGCCGGCATGGCGAGTATCGAGTTACTACAGAATGCCGGTATCCAGGTCATCTTTCCTCCTGCCCAGAGCTGTTGCGGGCAACCTGCCTTCAACTCCGGATTCCGTAGTGAAGCACGCGAGGTGGCACGTAAACAGCTCGACTGTTTCCCGAAAAGCTATCCCGTGGTTGTACCCTCTGCCTCCTGTGCCGGCATGATGAAGCACCACTGGCCGGAGTTGTTCGAAGGTAACAGGGATGAAGAGCGCGCCTATGAAATCGCCTCGCGCGTCTATGAACTGACCGAGTACCTCGTTGATCGGCTCGACTATCAGCCTGTCGACAAGGGTGAATCAACCACGGTTGCGATTCACAGCTCCTGCTCGGCACTGCGCGAAATGGGGGTTGCGGACCGCATCGAAAAACTCGTCGGAGGCCTTCAACAGGTGACTTGCGTCGAGCAAGCCTACAAGAGTGAGTGCTGTGGCTTTGGCGGTACCTTTGCGGTCAAGCAGCCGGAAATCTCCGGTGCCATGGTGACCGAAAAAGCAGCATCAATTCGGGATACAGGTGCAGAGCGTTTAATCAGCCAGGATTGCGGTTGCCTGATGAACATCGGCGGTGCTTTCGAGAAGCAGGGTGAAGGCCCCGAATGCCAGCACATCGCAGAATTCCTGCTGGAGAGAAGCAATGGATCATAAGCTCGGAGAAGAGGTCAACAGCCGCTTCGGCAAGCGAATTGGTGAGGCTCTTGCCGATCCCCAGATCCGTCGCAATTTTCGTAACGCGCTCGATGGCGTTATGGCCAAGCGTGCTGAACAGTTCCCGGATCCCGATGAACTCTGGCAACTGCGTAATCTCGACAAGGCAATCCGAGCCAACTCTCTGCACAAACTGCCACAACTGCTCGAACAGCTGGAGCAGCAACTGACGGACAACGGCATACAGGTTCACTGGGCCGTGGATGGCGAAGAAGCCAACAAGATCGTCAGCGACATTCTCGACGGCAGAGGTGTTAAAAAAATCATCAAGGGCAAGTCGATGGTGACCGAGGAGACAGGTCTCAATCATCACCTCGAGCAGCTTGGCTACGAGGTGATTGAGTCCGACCTCGGTGAGTATATTATCCAGCTGGCCGAAGAGCCTCCGTCACACATCGTTGCACCGGCAATTCACAAAAGCAGGCTGGAGATTGCCGATCTGTTCGCCGAAAAGTTTCCCGACATCCCCTACACCGATGATGTCGACGAGATGACCCATTCAGCTCGCCTGATTCTGCGCAAGGAGTTCGCTTCCGCCGATGCAGGTATCTCCGGTGTTAATTTTGCCGTCGCCGAAACCGGCACCCTGTGCCTGGTCGAAAACGAGGGCAACGGACGCCTCTCGACAACCGCCCCACCAATTCACATTGCCGTGACAGGCATCGAGAAGGTTGTTGAGAAACTCTCGGATGTTCCGCCCCTGCTGTCAATCCTGACGCGCTCGGCAACAGGACAGCCGATTACGACTTACTTCAACATGATCAGCTCGCCACGTAAGGAGCACGAACTCGATGGCCCCGAAGAGGTTCATCTTGTGCTTCTCGACAACGGCCGCTCGGCTATCCGCGAAGATGATGAACTCGATGCCACACTGCGTTGCATTCGCTGCGGTGCCTGCATCAACCACTGCCCTGTCTACGTGCGCGTCGGCGGACACGCCTATGGCACTGTCTACCCGGGACCAATCGGCAGCGTGCTTGAGCCGCAACGCCTCGGCATCCATGAAGCCGGCAAGCTGGCTACTGCCTGCTCGCTGTGCGGACGCTGCGGTGAAGTCTGCCCGGTAAAGATCCCCCTGCCCCAGTTGATCAACCGTATCAGGGCCGAATCAAATGAAGCCGCATCGGACTCCACTGTCAGAGGGCACAACAGCCTGCGCAATCAGAAAGAGGTACTCACATGGAAGCTCTGGTCAGCGCTGTATTGTTCTCCGCTCCTGTACGGCCTCTTCACCAGAACGGCAACTGTATTACGTGTATTGGCACCATCTAAACTAGGCGCCTGGACACGTTACAGAAAAGCACCAAAGCCAGCGGCAAGAAGCCTGCACGCCATGGCTGCACGCAAAGGAGTCGATCATGAGTGAATCACGCAACAGGATTCTTGAGGCACTGAAAGCGCATTCTTCCGAAGCAGATCTTCCTTCACCACCAGTCTACAAGCCGCAGCTGACGTGGTCGAAAGATGAGAAACTCGACTGCTTTCAAACGATGCTGGAAAGCGTACACGGTGAGGTTCACCGAATTCAGGAGGATCAACTTGGTGAAAAACTCGCACAACTTCTGAAACAGAAAGAGGTGAAGCGCCTGCTCTGTTCACCAAAGTTTCCGCAGGCAATCTATGACGGCCTGAACGCAATCGAATGCCTTCGTTACGACCGACACATCAGTGAATGGAAAGAAGAACTCTTCAACTCGGTTGATGCCAGCATCACAACCACCCTCTGTGGTGTAGCCCAGACAGGCACACTTGTACTCTGGCCTGACCGTGAGGAACCACGCCTGGCATCGCTGGTACCGCCAATTCACATTGCCGTGGTTGAGGCAGACACAATCGTCGAGACCTTTGCCGAGGCAATCAGCGAGGGCAACTGGGCATCACAGATGCCAACCAATGCACTGCTGATCTCCGGCCCCTCGAAAACTGCCGATATCGAACAGATACTTGCCTATGGCATCCATGGACCGAAACAGCTGATCGTGCTTATCGTGAATAACCAAGAGTAAAAAAAATAACGAGCAATCAAATATTTATACTGGTATAATTAAATCTTTCAAGGGTGCCGGAGATCAGTTTCCTGCGCCCTGTTTATTTTTTAGCAGGACATAAAGATGCCCGCCATCATGGCACATCTTCTCCCCCTAGCAGGTACCAAACATGGCTGACAATGCCACCATCCAGTTCCGCGATCTCGCGCTTGCCCCGGAACTTATTACAGCGCTCGACAAAATCGGCTACGAAGTGCCGTCACCCATCCAGGCAACCGCGATACCGCCGCTGCTGGAGAAACGCGATATTATCGGTCAGGCCCAGACAGGCACCGGCAAAACAGCCGCCTTTGCCCTTCCCTTGCTGACCCATATCAAGCTCAATCAGAAACTGCCGCAGGTACTGGTGCTCACACCAACCCGCGAGCTGGCGATCCAGGTCAGTGAGGCTTTTCAGAAATATGCTTCCGACCTGAGAGGCTTTCATGTCCTGCCGATCTATGGTGGACAGGACTACGGTACCCAGATTCGCGCACTCAAGCGCGGTGTACATGTAGTAGTAGGTACCCCCGGACGTGTCATGGACCACATGCGCAAGGGCACGCTCAAACTCGATAACCTGCAGACACTTGTCCTCGATGAAGCTGACGAGATGCTGCGTATGGGCTTTATCGACGATGTCGAGTGGGTACTTGAGCAGACTCCCGATGAACGCCAGGTTGCATTGTTCTCTGCAACCATGCCGCCTGTCATCCGCCGTATTGCAAACAAGCATCTCAACAAGCCGGCCGAAATCTCCATCGATGTCACTACACGTACGGCTGATACTGTACGCCAGCGCTACTGGCTGGTCAGCGGTGCCCACAAGCTGGATGCGATAACACGCATACTCGAGGCCGAAACCTTTGATGCGACCATCGTATTCGTGCGCACCAAGACGGCGACATCTGAACTCGCTGAAAAACTCGCAGCGCGTGGCTACCGAACTGCAGCGCTGAATGGCGATATTGCCCAGAAGGAGCGCGAACGCGTTGTCGATCGCCTCAAGACCAACAAGCTCGATATCCTCATCGCAACCGACGTGGCAGCACGCGGTCTCGATGTGCCACGTATCAGCCACGTCATCAACTACGATATACCGCACGATACAGAATCCTACATCCACCGTATCGGTCGAACCGGTCGTGCCGGACGCATGGGCGATGCAATCCTGTTTGTCGCACCACGTGAACGCCGCATGTTGCGCACCATCGAACGCGCAACCAAGCAGGAGATCACGGCGATGGACCTGCCGAGCACGGCGGATATCAACAGCAAACGTATCGAGCGTTTCAAACAGCGCATCACCGATACCATTGCCGATGCGGACCTGGATATCTTCCACCAGGTGATCGAACAGTATCGCAGTGAGCACGATGCCGATATTTCAGCCATAGCCGCTGCACTCGCATACATGTCGCAGGGCGATGCCCCGCTTCTGCTAAAGAAACCGAGTAAACCTGAGCGCAAGCCCAAAGAGCGAGGCCAGGAGAGAGAAAGAACCCGCGACAAGCGCCAGCAGAAAGAACCTGCAAAAGAGAAACGTCGTCCGCGCAAGGATCAGGATCTCGAGGGAACAGAGCCTTTCAGAATTGAGGTGGGCAGTGAGCATGGTGTTCAACCTGCCAATATCGTCGGCGCAGTCTGTAACGAAGCGGGTCTCGACAGCCAGTACATCATGAACCTGGAAATTTTCGACACCTACAGCACCATGCGCCTTCCGGAAGGAATGCCGCGTGATGTCTTTCGTGACCTGAAGAAGGCATGGGTGTGCGGCAAACAGCTGCAGATCAAACATCTCGACAAACCTGAAAAGACAAAACGGGTTCACAAGGCAACGAAAGAGAACCCACGCAGAAAGCCAAAGAAAAAATCCTGATTACTTGGTGACCTTCTCAACCAGCAGCTTGCCACCGGCAAGCTGCTCGCAGTTGTGCAGGTGATGCGTAATTCTTGACAAGTGATATGCAACGCGACGCAACCAACGGATCGCCTGCAAGCGCTGCTCTGCCGTATCAACATCTTCACGCTGTTCAGCCACCTCGCGCATCACGGCGGCACGCAAGCTTTCACGCTGTTCATCCATAAACTGATAGTTCTGCGTCGCCAACTGCAACGCCTTATCCCATGCACCCTGCTCCTGCTTCCCCTCTATCAAATGCAACAGTGACGCAAGCCGTTCCACGCCCGGCCGCAGCAATTCATCATCAATTACATTACGAATACACTCGTGCTCTTCGCTTCTCGTTAAGAGTCGCTGCAGGTGATCAGCAACATGAATGGATGAGAGCAGCCACTTTTGGTGTCGCTCCTTCTCCCTGTGAAGCTGAATCTCATCAAGGTAATCCTGCACATAATCAATCGCAGTCTGTATCCTGACTTGCCCGACAGACTCATCGCAGGATTCATTATTGATCTCGAATGTCAGTCGTGTCGCCAGTACTGTGCCGATATCATTTAGGGTCATTCTTGCTGTCTGCAATGCGACTTCAGGCTCGCTTAGCAGCTTTTGATCAAGACGCTCAACCAGCCGATCCTTGAACTCAGGTACCAGTCTGTACATCAGGCGTGCAAAGGCGTAGCTGAATGGCAGTACGACAATCACGCTGATCAGGTTGAAACCACTGTGAAATGCAACCAGTGCAAGCTCCGGATTCTGGCTCAACCACGCAGGCGCAAACTGGTCAATGTAGATCATGTATGGCGACAGCAACAGCAACGCACCTATTGCTGTAAGAAGATTAAATACCACGTGGGAATAGGCGGTTCTACGTGTCTCCCGCGAACCGCCGATGGAGGCAATAACAGCTGTCACGGTTGTACCGACATCCATGCCGATCACCATTGCCACGGCCTGAGGGAGTTCAATGGTTCCTGCATTAACTGCAACCAGCGCCGTTGCCACACCGGCACTTGATGACTGCGTGATGACCGTGATTAACAGGCCAATCAGCAGCAGTTCAATACGCCCTGTCCAGCTGTCGCCTGGAAACTGCTCAGGAGTCAATACATCCCTGAACACAACCATGCCCTGCTGAAGCGCATCGATACCAACAAATATCAGCCCGAAACCGGCTACTGCAAGACCTGCCTGAACTTTCCAACCACTCGAAAACAGCTTCAGCATGACGCCGAAAAAAATCAGCGGTAACAGCAGCACCCCCAACTTCAGCTTGAAACCGAACAGCACAACCAGCCAGCCCGTGATAGTGGTGCCCAGGTTGGCACCGAAGATCACGCCAAGGGCGTGAGGAAAGGTCAGCAAGCCGGCAGAGACAAAACCGATGGCAGCAACCGTGGTTGCACTTGAAGATTGCAGGATTGCGGTAGAGATCGTGCCGCTTAATGCGCCACTGAAGGGGCTGTGTGTCGTATTAGCCAGCATGTGCTGCAGCGATTCGCCGGCAAGCCCGCGCAGACCGTCTGTCATGACAATCATGCCAAGCAGGAAAAGACCGATACCACCGAGTGCGTAAGCGATGCCTTCAATCATTCTTTAATCATAGACCCTCTGGAGTTTAACTACCCGGGTATACCAAAAAAGATCACCGCATTGAGGTACTCAATTTTCTGCCTGACGTCATCGGGCAGCTGGCTGAGCCACTGCTCATGCCCTTCCCAAAATTCACCCAGATGCTGCCAGCCACTGTCCGGTTCATCCCATGGATTTAACTGTTCAACCGGCCACACGGCATCGGCTCCCAGCATTAGGCGATCTGAATAGTCCAGAATCAATGCTTTCCATTTCGGCTTGAGGACTCCATCTTCATCCACAATCGGTGAACCTGTATAGCGCAGCGGATCGCGTGCCGAGAGCTCCCACCAGAGATTAGGACAGGCTTCGAGTGCACGGCGAACTTCACGCGGACGCAAGGGCGCGCCTGCATGTGCAAGCAGCAGGTGTGCATCAGGTTCGATACGGCACAATTCAATCAGGTAGTCGGCACGACCGAATTCGACGTGAATCAGCATGGGTGTCTGTGTTTCAGCAGACAACCTCAGCAGTCCGGTTATGACCTCGGAAGTTGGTGTGGGTGAAAAACCGCCAACCAGGTGGAGTTCACCAACACCGATATAGTCGCCTGATGTCAACGCCTTTCTTGCACGTTCAGGAAGCGTCTTGTCCTGGTGCCACTGGTACCAGTCGCCATGCTCCCTGTAAGGACCATACCAGGCAAGTATTCGCTCCGGATTCTGTTTGCGCAACTCCTGAACCAGTTCGGCAGGTGTGCCGATGATTGCAGCATATTCGATCTCGTTTGCATCGAGAACCGCGATCACATCCTGTGGTGATGTAATCTCCTGCTGGTTCCACTTGTAGTGCAGGTGGACATCAAACTTGGGCGCTGCCTGTAACAGCACCGGTAAGATCAGGAGAACAACAGATAGCAGGCGTGTAGTGATTAACATAGGTTATTAAGATACAAGGTACAAGGCACAAGTTGCAAGACACCTTTCATCTTTCTCCTTGTACCTTTTACCTACCCAAGTCGCTCCTTCAGCAGGGCATTAACCTGTTGCGGATTTGCCTTGCCCTGGGACGCCTTCATCACCTGCCCAACGAAGAAGCCGAGCATTTTCGGCTGCTTGTCAGGATCGGCATTGCGGTAATTCTCAACCTGTTTCCCATTTGCAGCCAGCACCTCGTCGACAATCGCCTCGATCGCACCGCTATCAGTAATCTGCTTGAGACCGCGTGCTTCGATAATTTCGTCAGCACTGCCCTCGCCGTTCCACATTGCCTCGAAGACATCCTTGGCGATTTTCCCGGAAATTGTATTGTCTCCGATACGCTTGAGCATACCACCCAGCATTTCGGCCGACACGGGACAGTCAGCAATGTCCAGTCCCTGCTTGTTAAGCACGGCAGAGACCTCTCCCATCACCCAGTTGGCAGCAATCTTGGCGTCATTACCTACCGAGGCAGTCTCGAAGTAATCTGCCATCTCGCGGCTCGAGGTCAGCACCCCGGCATCCTGCAGTGACAGTCCCAGCTCATCGACAAAACGTTTACAGCGCGCATCCGGCAGTTCTGGAATCTCCGCCACTGCATCTGCAATAAAGTCGTCATCGAGTTCGACCGGCAGCAGATCGGGATCGGGGAAGTAACGATAGTCGTTAGCCTCTTCCTTGCTACGCATGGAGCGCGTCTCATCCTTGACGGAATCATACAGGCGTGTCTCCTGCACGACTTCACCACCTGATTCGATCAGGTCGATTTGACGATCGACTTCGATATTGATTGCACGCTCAAGGAAGCGGAAGGAGTTGATGTTTTTCAGTTCTGCACGTGTGCCGAGTTTCTCCTGTCCCATCGGGCGTACCGAGACATTGGCATCACAGCGGAATGAACCTTCCTGCATATTGCCATCGCAGATACCCAGGTAGCGCACGATCTGGTGAATCTTGCGTGCATAGGCAACCGCCTCTTTGGCAGAACGGATATCCGGCTCCGAAACGATCTCCAGCAACGGGATACCCGCACGGTTGAGGTCAATACCAGTCATACCGTGAAAATTCTCGTGCAGTGATTTACCCGCGTCTTCTTCAAGATGCGCACGCGTCACACCAACGACTTTGACATCGCCATTTTCCTGCACAATTTCCACCTTGCCCATACCGACAATCGGCAGTTCGAACTGGCTGATCTGGTAGCCCTTGGGCAGGTCGGGATAGAAGTAGTTTTTACGCGCAAACACTGAGCGGCGTCCAAGTTCAGCACCGATAGCGCTGGAGAATTTGACTGCCATTTTCGCTGCCTCGCGATTAAACACCGGCAGTACGCCAGGCATACCGAGGCTGACCAGGCACGCCTGCGTATTCGGCTCTGATCCGAATGCGGTCGATGCGCCTGAAAAGATTTTTGTCTTCGTCGCCAGCTGGGCGTGGATCTCGAGACCGATGACTGTTTCCCATTGCATGGTCATGCCCTCCTATACGCCGGCCGGCATCTGGCGATGCCAATCGGTCTGCTGCTGGAACTGGTGAGCGACATTTAACAGTCGCGCCTCGTCGAAGTAGTTGCCGATCATCTGCAGACCAACCGGCAAGCCATTGACCGGAGCCGCCGGAATTGACATGCCGGGCAAACCCGCCATGTTGCAAGCTACCGTGTAAACATCGGACAGATACATGGCAACCGGGTCATCAACTTTTTCACCGATTTTGAATGCAGTCGTTGGTGTTGTCGGGCCCATAATGACATCAACCTCTTCGAAAACCTTGCTGAAGTCGTCAGAGATCAGGTGGCGCAGTTTCTGCGCTTTCAGATAGTAGGCATCGTAGTAACCGGCTGAAAGAACATAGGTACCGACCATGATGCGGCGCTTGACCTCGTTACCGAAACCCTCGGAACGGGAACGCTCATAGAGATCCTCTAGGTTGGCCGGGTCGTCACAGCGATGCCCGAAACGCACACCGTCGTAACGCGACAGGTTGGACGAGCACTCGGCATTTGCGACCACGTAATAGGTCGCAACAGCGAGATTGGTATTCGGCAGGCTCACTTCCTTGATCTCCGCCCCCAGTGCGCGATAGACATTGATCGCCTGCTCGACGGATGCACGCACATCTACATCGAGACCCTCGTCAAAATACTCTTTCGGCAAGCCGATGCGAAGTCCCTGCAGGGAGTTGTTCAGATCAGCCGTATAGTCCGGCACGGCTTCATTCGCCGAGGTTGAATCACGCTCGTCAAAACCCGCCATGGTATTGAGTAGCATCGCCGCATCTTCGGCAGATGCTGCCATCGGACCACCCTGGTCGAGACTGGATGCGAATGCGATCATTCCGTAACGGGAGACGCGACCATAGGTTGGCTTGATACCGGTAATGCCGGTAAATGCTGCAGGCTGCCGGATTGAACCACCGGTATCAGTTCCCAGAGCCGCAGCGCACAGACGTGCTGCCACCGCTGCTGCAGAACCGCCTGAAGAGCCGCCCGGCACACGCTCTTTGTCCCAGGGATTGTGTACGCAGCCGTAATAACTGTTTTCGTTGGATGAGCCCATGGCGTACTCGTCCATGTTGGTTTTCCCCAGCATCACTGCACCGGCATCGGCAAGACGCTGAACCACGGTGGCATTGTAGGGCGCGGTAAAATTATCCAGCATGCGCGAGGCGCAGCTTGTTTTAACACCATCGGTACAGAAGATGTCCTTGTAGGCAAGCGGTATTCCCGTTAGTGGAGTAACCTCTCCCTGTGCACGGCGCTCATCCGCCTGTTTTGCCTGTGCAAGTGCTGCTTCAGGCGTGACCGTAATATAGCTGTTGATCTCACCGTCGAGGCTGGCAATGCGGTCAAGATAGTGCTGCGTCAGTTCGACGCTGGAAAATTCACCGGCCGCCAGTGCTGCAGCAAGTTCGGAAACTGTGTGGGTATGCATATTGTTGCCTTGTCAGGATGGCTACTTGTATTCAGGTTAAAACAGGTCGCAAATGGGAATCATTCAATGACTTTTGGTACCAGGTAGAGCCCGTTTTCGGCTGCAGGCGCTATTTGTTGCACCTTGTCGCGCAGATTGGTCTCTGTGACCACATCTTCACGCATGCGCTGCGCCATGTGTAACGGGTGAGCCATCGGTTCAACACCGCTGGTATCGACCTGCTCCATCGTATCGACCAGGCCAAGAATACGTGTCAGCGCATCGCTGAGCTCCGCGGTTTCCGTCTCATCCACGGCAAGGCGGGCGAGATGCGCTATTTTTTTGATATCACTCTGATCCAGACTCATTGGGAACTCTAAAATTGATTCGGAAAAAACCCGCAAAACCGGGTCAAAAACGGAAAGCTATCATAACATGTCCGGGGACATCTGATCTATTGCCTGGTCGCCGGAAAGGCGCTTTGACGTAAGCCTGCTCACACAGGGAAGAGATTCGAGGCTCAAAGGAACCTTTCCCGCCTTTCAGGACTCCAATTCCGCAATAACCGGCTTAAAAAGATGTTTTTACTTGCCGGATTGGCTGTCCATTGTTAAATTAGCATGTTCAGTTATAGATGAATGTTGACTACCCTCCATGCATTGCCTCGCGAGTGGCCGGTATGGATGATATGCACAAAACAACAATGGGAAAACCTTTCTCCCTGATTATTGTGCCAACCCTATATTATTATTAACGTTTCGGAAAAGTTTCTATGTTTGCGCGCATCCGCGGAATGTTCTCCAATGACCTGTCCATCGATCTCGGGACAGCCAACACCCTCATTTTTGCCCGTGACAAGGGAATCGTCCTCGACGAACCTTCGGTTGTCGCGATCCGAACCGGAACCGGCCGCAACAACAATAAATCCGTTGTCGCCGTGGGTGATGCAGCCAAGCAGATGCTGGGACGTACACCAGAAAATATCGAGGCGATCCGCCCGATGAAAGATGGCGTTATCGCCGATTTCACAGTGACGGAAAAAATGCTGCAGTACTTCATCCACAAGGTGCATGAATCAAAACTGCTGCGCCCCAGTCCACGTGTCCTGATCTGCGTTCCGGTTGGCTCAACCCAGGTTGAACGCCGCGCCATCAAGGAGTCGGCACTGGGAGCCGGTGCACGAGAGGTCTACCTGATTGACGAGCCCATGTCTGCTGCGATCGGTGCCGGACTGCCGGTTCACGAGGCACGTGGTTCTATGGTACTGGATATCGGTGGTGGTACATCCGAAGTCGCAATCATCTCTCTCAACGGTATCGTCTATGCAAACTCGGTTCGTATCGGTGGTGATCGCTTTGATGATGCCATTATCAGCTACGTACGCCGCAATTACGGCACCCTGATTGGTGAGGCAACAGCCGAACGCATCAAGCACGAAATCGGTAGCGCTTATCCTGCCAACGAGGTCAAGGAAATCAGCGTCAAGGGCCGTAACCTGGCAGAGGGTATACCGCGCTCCTTCACACTTAACAACAACGAAATTCTCGAAGCTCTGCATGATCCGCTTACCGGCATTGTCGGAGCAGTCAAGCAGGCACTCGAATTGACCCCACCTGAACTCGGCGCCGATGTTGCAGAGCGCGGCATTGTACTGACCGGTGGTGGCGCCCTGCTGCACAGTATCGACCGTCTGCTTGAAGAGGAAACCGGCCTGCCTGTCGTGGTTGCCGAGGACCCCCTCACCTGCGTAGCTCGTGGTGGTGGACGTGCACTGGAACTGCTCGACGAACGCGGTGGCGATCTTTTCGGTCTTGAATAATGAGGACCCCCTGATCTCATACAGACTCGATCAGGGGATCCTGAAATAATAGGGAGGAGACTCCGATCAACCTGTTTCTCCCCGAAGGCTACTCTTCAACAATAAAGCTCGTGCTGGGTGTAGCTATTGCGATTACCCTGATGGTTGTCGATCATCGTCGTCACGATAGCCTACAGCAGCTCAGAGACACAGTCGCTATTGTCAATTACCCGATTCAGCTGGCCGCTGAAACACCGGGGGATTTCATCAAGTGGACCTCCGAATCCATCTCGAACTACAACCACCTGCTTGATGAAAACAGGCGCCTGAACAAGGAAAACCTCCTCTTGCAGGGCGGCATGCAACGTTTCAAGGCGCTCGAGGAAGAGAACCAGCTGCTGCGTGACCAGCTCGGTGCTTCGCTGCGTGTCGGCGAACGTGTCACCCTGGCCGAAATGACCAAGGTCGACCTGTCACCCTATCGGCAGCAGATCTGGATCAACAGGGGCAGTAACGCAGGCGTCTTCACCGGCCAGGCCGTTATCGATGCGCATGCGATCATGGGACAGGTGATCGAGGTCACTCCTTTTCGTTCCGCAATTCTTCTGATCACAGACACCCTTCACTCGATTCCTGTACAGGTACTGCGTACCGGGCTGCGTACTGTTGCCAAGGGCACAGGACGTATTAATAATCTCGAGCTACCCTATTTGCCGAGATCGGCAGATGTTCGCGTCGGAGACCTGCTGGTCTCGTCCGGCCTCGGTGGGCGCTACCCTTCCGATTACCCTGTCGCCCGCATCACCAGTGTTGGTCGCGATCCTAACGGCGCCACCACCATTGCTGCAGCGCCTCTCGCACGTCTCGCTGTTGATGAGCAGGTCATGCTGGTTTGGAGCCTCGATGAAAAACTCCAGGCCGTTCCGGTTGACGAGCCGGCTGAAGAGTCAGCTGATGAACCAGTCAATGAGCCAGCGGATGAGCCTGCTGACGAAGCTGAACAGGGAGAGAGCGAAGAATGAGCGTTCATGTACAGCAGCGTGGCTACTACCTGATCATACTGACATTAGTTATCGCACTGATATTCAACTACTTGCCGCTTTCAGAACAGGCCAGCCGGCTACGCCCTGACGTACTACTGATCGTTCTCATCTACTGGGCAATGGCACTGCCTAATCGTGTCGGCATGCTCACCGGTCTTTTCGCCGGCCTGCTGATGGATGGTGCAACCAGCAACCTCATGGGGCAGCATGCATTCGTTTATGTCATCAGCCTGTGGGTGATTTCCATCTATCACAAGCGACTGCGGGTTATCTCGCGCTGGAACCAGACTCTCAGCGTGATCCTCCTGCTGCTGTTCGGAAAGCTGGTTGATGCATTTGTGCTTGGTGTCACCCATGCGGTCATCCCTGACCTGAAATTCTGGGCCTCTCCTTTTATCACTGTGTTCATCTGGCCCTGGCTGTTTCCCTTTTTAAGGAACTTTCGTCAGAGTTTCCGGATCTCTTAAACATGGCCGGACCTGAACGTATCAACAAGAGCGGGCTGGCACTTTTCCGCTCACGCGCCATTATGGCAACCCTGCTGGTGGTCGGCGCAATGACCATCATCATCTCCCGCATGATGTGGCTGCAAGTCGATAACTATGTACACTACGCAACACTCTCTGCCGACAATCGCATCAAGCTGCTGCCGCTGCCGCCACCACGAGGAAACATTTACGATCGCGCCGGGCGGGTTCTTGCCAAAAATATCTCCACCGTTGACCTTCTGATCGATCCTGAGCAGGTTCAGGATATGCAGGCCACAATCGACCAGATCAACACCATACTCCCGCTTAGCAAGGAGGAGGTCGATCGTTTCAAACGCCAGAAACGGCGTACCCGGCGTTTCCAGAAAATTCCCATCAAGCATAACCTGTCAGATGCAGAAATGGCCCGTTTCGCTGTCGAAAGGCATCGCTTCCGGGGCGTTGAACTGGGTGTCACGCAAAGACGAAATTACCCCTACAGCGAGCTCACTGCACACGTGGTCGGTTATATAGGCCGTATCAATGAAAGGGAGCTGGAGAGCATCGATCAGAACGACTACGCAGGAACCACCCACATCGGCAAGACGGGCCTGGAGAAGTTCTATGAATCCCACCTGCACGGGGAGGTCGGGGTTAAAAAGGTCGAGATCGACGCAGCAGGCCAAATTATTCGCACACTGGAAGTCACTCCGCCCATACCGGGCAAGGACCTGCATCTCTATTTTGATGTTGAACTGCAACGTACGGCAACAGATGCACTTGGCGAGCACAATGGTTCCGTGGTCTCTATCGAGACAGCTACCGGCGGTATACTGACGCTTGTTAGCAAGCCATCATTCAACCCCAACAGCTTCGTTAATGGTATTGGCTTCAGCGAGTATAACGAACTGCGTGACGCCCGCTCCCGCCCGCTCTTCAATCGCGCAGTCAACGGCAGCTATCCTCCCGGTTCAACGGTCAAGCCATTTATCGGGCTTGCAGGACTTGAGCAGGGGGTTGTATCAATCAATCATCGCATCAGCTGTGCCGGCAGCTACCGCATCAAGGGGCGTGGGCGTAAATTCAGGGGCTGGAAACGCAGCGGACATGGGGTCGTCAGCATCGACAAAGCGATTTACCGCTCGTGTGACGTCTATTTTTATGATCTCGCCCACAGCATGGGAATCAGGAAATTCCACGATTATCTCGACAAGTTCCACTTTGGCCGGCGTACGGGTATCGACATGCCGCGTGAAACCACTGCCATCCTGCCTTCACCGGAATGGAAAAAAGGACGTCATGGCGAGAACTGGTATCCCGGGGATACGGTCAATGTCGGTATTGGCCAGGGCTATTTTCAGGTCTCCCCTCTGCAACTGGCTTATGCAACCACGATTCTGGCCAGTGATGGCCGGCGCATTGCCCCACGTCTTGTTGCCCGAATCGGCGACACACCGACACTGGAGAAAGTGGACTCAAACAGTCCGATAGAAAAAGTTGACGAACACAATTGGGAAGCTGTCCTCGAGGGCATGGTACATGTTGTCGAAACCGTCGGCGGTACCGCACGCCGCATCCGCAATGACGATTACCGTATCGGTGGAAAAACCGGCACGGCACAGGTGTTCTCCTTGAGTGAAGATGAAGAGTATGACGAAAAAGGCCTGCGCAAGGAACTGCTGGATCACGCACTCTTTATCGCCTTTGCACCGGTAGAGACACCTGAGATTTCCATCTCGGTGATTGCCGAACATGGAGGCCATGGCGGATCAACCTCTGCCCCGGTTGCGAAGGCCGTCATGGATCAGTGGTTCCTGGAAAGCGGGGGTAGCGAGTGATGGAAGAGTACGGCTACTCACCTCCCCCGCAAAAAAGGAGCGGCAAGGCGCTTCTGCATCTCGATCTGCCACTGCTGACAGGCCTGCTGCTGCTGTGTGCCTTCGGCCTGCTGATGCTCTACAGCGCCAGTGACAGTGACATGGGCCTGCTAAAACGCCAGCTGCTACACCTCGGTTTTGCCTTTGGCATTCTCTTCATCGCCGCGCAGATCACTCCCTCCGTATTGAGGTTCGTCTCTCCCTGGCTCTATATCGGCGCCCTGCTCCTGCTGATCGGCGTGCTTGTCATGGGCGAGATTGGCAAGGGCGCCCAGCGCTGGCTGGATCTTGGCTTTATCCGCTTCCAGCCCTCCGAAATAGCCAAACTGGCGGTGCCGATGATGGTGTGCTGGTTCCTTGCCACACGAAAGCTCCCGATCAGGCCACTGACAACCATTGCCGCCCTGGTGCTGGTGTTGCTGCCAGCCGCCCTGATTGTGCGCCAGCCTGACCTGGGTACGGCGCTGCTGGTTGGTGCTGCAGGCCTGCTGGTGATCTACTTTGCCGGATTCAGCTGGAAGCTGATTATCCTGCTGGTGGTCGTACTGGGAGTTGCAGTTCTGGCGGTCGTAAACAACCCCGACCTGCTCGATCTGGTTCTGCACGAATATCAGAAGAAACGTGTATTGACGCTCTTCAACCCGGAGAACGATCCGCTCGGCGCCGGCTACCATATCATCCAGTCGAAGATTGCCATCGGTTCCGGTGGTATCTATGGCAAGGGGTGGCTCAACGGAACCCAGTCGCATCTCGAATTCTTGCCGGAACAGCATACCGATTTCATATTTGCCGTGATCTCTGAAGAGCTCGGCCTGATCGGCGTCATCACCATGCTGCTGCTCTACATGTTTATCATCCTGCGCGGACTCTATATCGCATCGGTTGCACAAACACCTTTCAGGCGTCTGCTTGCAGGCGCACTGACACTGACCTTCTTTATCTACCTACTGGTCAATACCGGTATGGTCAGCGGAATTCTGCCTGTTGTCGGTGTGCCTCTGCCACTCATCAGCTACGGTGGCACATCACTGGTCACAATCATGGCGGGCTTCGGTATGATTATGTCCGTTCACTCTCATTCTGCAGCGAGATACTAAACATATGAAAACGATCGTCTTTCTTATATCTGCCCTACTCGCCCTTTCTGCCTGTGCCTCCTCGCAGGAAAAAACTATCTCGGTCACGCAGAAAGAGTTCGCACAACAGATGGCTGAGTGGCACGGTTTTGACGCAGCCGCAATCAGCGCCTGGCTCAACAAGGCACAACACCGCGACTCTATCATCGAGGCAATGACCCGTCCGGCAGAGGGCAAGCCGTGGCATCTGTACCGCAAGATCTTTATAACAAACAGGCGCATCAAGGGGGGTGTTTCATTCTTCAACACCCACAGGGATCTGCTGCAGCGCGCCTACGACGAGCATGGCGTTGACCCTTATGTCATCACCGCAATCATTGGCGTTGAAACCAGCTATGGTGCAAACACGGGATCCTATCCTGTCATAGACGCATTGAAGACTCTCAGCTTCGGCTATCCGAGGCGGGCGGATTTTTTCCGCAAGCAACTCGAAGAGTTTTTCCTGATGGCGCGCGAGGAGAATCTTGACCCCATGCAGCCCAAGGGTTCATATGCCGGTGCCATGGGTATGCCACAGTTCATCCCGTCGAGTTTCCGCAGCTACGCTATCGATTTTGATGCTGACGGGAAACGCAACCTGTGGGACAACCATGCTGACATTATCGGCAGCGTGGCTAACTATTTTGCCGTTCACGGCTGGCAAAAGAACCAGCCCGTTGCACGCCTGCTTCCCACAAAGCCAGAGGGACTGGAACCCGGAAGCCGCAGGGGCCAAAAACCGAATATCTCGCCAGAACAGCTGAAGAACGCCGGCATCACCCTGACAAATGGCGGGGAGAGTGTCGGTAATACTTCCATCATCAAGCTGCAGCAGGAAAAAGCAGCCGAATACTGGCTGGGCTTCAATAACTTCTACGTCATTACAAGGTACAATCACAGTAACCTGTATGCCATGGCTGTCTACCAGTTGTCTGAAGAGATACGCAAGGCATCCAAATAACCTGAACCAAAGAGAGTCGCATGCAACACTTTTCAAAAATTCTCATCACCCTCTTTTTTCTGCTGGTCTCCGGCACAGCAATGGCCGTTATTCCACCCCCGTCGGTTGCGGCAAATGGCTACCTGCTGGTTGAAATGGAGACGGGCCAGGTCCTTGCAGAACAGAATGCCTCAAAAAAACTGGAGCCTGCCAGTCTGACTAAAATCATGACGGCACACGTCGTCTTCATGGAATTGGAAGCAAAGCGCATTTCACTTTCCGACATGGTGCTGATCAGTGAAAAGGCATGGCGTACCCAGGGCTCGAAGGTGTTTATTGAGGTCAACAAGGAGGTCAGTGTCGAAGACCTGCTGAAAGGGCTTATCATACAGTCAGGCAATGATGCAGCGATTGCACTGGCCGAGCATGTTGCAGGTTCAGAGGAGGCATTTGCCACCCTGATGAACCAGGAAGCAAAAAAACTCGGCATGAAAGACAGCCACTTCACAAACTCTTCAGGCCTTCCCGACGAAAATCACTATACAACGGCTCGCGATATCGCCCTTGTGACCATGGCCAGTATTCGTGACTTCCCTGAATACTATAAGTGGTATTCAGAACGTGACTTTACATTTAACGAAATCAAGCAGGACAACAGGAACACCCTGCTGTGGCAGGATGCAACGATTGATGGCGTCAAAACGGGGCACACCGAAGCAGCCGGCTACTGCCTGGTTTCTTCTGCACTGCGCGACGGCAGACGCCTCGTATCCGTTATCATGGGTGCGCAGAGCACTTCTGCGCGAGCGACAGAATCACGCAAGCTGCTTAACTACGGATTCCGCTTTTATGTCACCAAGAAACTCCTCAGCGCCAACAAGCCGTTGCAAAAGGTCAAAGTATGGAAAGGTGCGACAGAGACAATTGATGTCGGTATAGCAAAAGACCTGGTTCAAACAATACCGCATGACAGCACTGACAAGATCAAGGCAAGTCTCACGGTAGATGCATCACTGGTTGCACCAATCAGCAAGGGAACCCGGCTTGGCAGCGTCAAGGTGACACTGGACGACAAAACCCTCGCGACACTGCCGCTGGTCGCCCTTTCCGATGTCGAATCAGGCAGCATCTTCGTGGTTATCAAGGATTCTGTCTTGTTAATGCTGCAATAGCCCCTATTTACATGAAATAGCATTTGGCAGCGGCACATCATGTCATTAAACATCTATCTCAACGGCGAGTATTTACCAAAGGAGCAGGCAACTATCTCGGTTTTTGACCGTGGTTTCCTGTTTGGTGATGGTGTGTATGAAGTCATTCCAGTTTATGCAGGTAAGCTGTTTCGATTTGATCAACATATTGAGCGTCTCAACAACAGCCTTGCTGCCATTCTGATTAAACCGCCCCTGCTACTCGAAGAGTGGAGAGGTATTGCAGAACAGTTAACCGCACAACTGCCGGGACGTGATCAATCTCTCTACCTGCAGGTTACACGCGGCTCGGGACACGACAGGGAACACGCGATACCGCGGGATATCGAGCCCAACCTGTTGGCAATGACACGCCTGCAAGGCTCTCCGGACGAGAAGATCAAGTCTCACGGTGTGAGTGTCGTTACCCTTGATGATGACCGCTGGAAGCACTGCAATATCAAAGCAATCACCCTGCTCCCCAACCTGCTTGCCAAGCACAGGGCGAAACAGGAACATGCTGATGAAGCGATCCTGATCCGCGACGGCAAGGCGCATGAGGGTGCTGCCAGCAATTTGTTTATGGTAAAAGACGGGCTTCTGATCACGCCACCAAAGAGTGACATGCTGCTGCCGGGGATCACCCGAGACCTGGTTCTTGAACTCGCTCGCCATAGCGGCACAGCCCACTGTGAAGCAGATATCCATGCTGATGACCTCGAGGAGGCAGATGAAATCTGGATTACCAGCTCAAGCAAGGAGATTGCACCAGTGATCTCGCTCAATGGCAACCCGGTAGGTGATGGACAACCCGGTCCAATCTGGAAAAATTTTAACGCCCTGTTTGATGCATGCAAAGAGCGCTTGAGAATCGAAGGTGAATGCAGATGAATCAAGAAACCGATGAAATCATGCAGTACCCCTGTGAAATTGCCATCAAGGCAATGGGAAAGCACGAGCCCGGCTTTGAGGAAGTCGTTGTCGAGATCGTGACCCGTCACGTGGGAGAACTGAAAGATGGCTGCGTCAGCTGCCGACCCAGCAAGGGAGGCAATTTCCTTGCCGTGACAGTGCGCGTGCAGGCTGAAAGCCGTGAACAGATGGATCGTATCTATCTTGAATTAACCGCCCACGAACGCGTCTCACTCGCACTGTGACGTGAACCGGCAGAATACACAGCTGAGGCTGCGCCAGCTCGGAAACATGAGCTACCAGTCAGCCTGGCAGGCGATGCAGGATTTTGTCACGCATCGGCAGAAGGACGACCTGTCCGAAATCTGGCTTGTAGAACACCCGGCGGTTTTCACCCAGGGGCAGGCAGGCAAGGCCGAGCATATTCTGAACCCCGGCGATATTCCCATCGTCCAAAGTGACCGCGGTGGACAGGTTACCTACCATGGGCCCGGTCAGGCTGTTGTCTATATTCTTATTAACCTCAAGGAAGCCGATATCGGCATCAGAACACTGGTGCAGACTATCGAGGAAGCGGTTATTCGCCTGCTTGCAAATCATGAAATTACAGGCGAGCGTCGTGAAGGTGCTCCCGGCATCTATGTCAATGAAGCCAAAATCGCCTCAATTGGCCTGCGTGTAAAAAAATTCAACACCTACCATGGCGTCAGCATCAACACCGACATGGACCTGGAACCCTTTAGCCGCATAAATCCATGCGGTTACGAGGGACTTGCAGTCACTGACCTTAATAAAGAGGGCTCTCATGCATCTGTAGCATCGGTACAGACGGAATTTGCATCAGAATTGGCAGAACTTCTGGGGTACACTATCATTTCATGAATTTTGCAAAATACCACCATGGACAGTAAAGACCTCACACCGCCCTCGCGTAAAAGCAGCGACACCCACCAGAGGGGCGCGGAAAAAGTCTCACGCATTCCGGTCAAGGTCGAGAAAAGTGGCGAACTTCTGCGAAAACCTTCATGGATACGCGCAAGGGCGCCATCCGGCAAGGGAACTGCACGCATCAAGGAGATTCTGCGCAAACGCAAGCTGAGTTCAGTCTGCGAGGAAGCACTATGCCCCAATCTGGGTGAATGCTTCAGTCATGGCACAGCAACCTTTATGATCATGGGTGACATCTGTACACGCAGGTGCCCATTCTGCGATGTGGCCCATGGCAAGCCCCTGCCACTTGATGCAGATGAACCACGCCAGCTGGCCGAAGCAATCAGGGAGATGCAGCTCAACTATGTCGTCATTACATCGGTTGACCGTGATGACCTGCGTGACGGTGGTTCTGCTCACTTTGCCTCCTGTATTGAACAGACGAGACAGGAATCACCGCAGACAAAAATCGAAGTTCTTGTTCCTGATTTCAGGGGACGCCTTGAGGCAGCTCTCGATTCCCTCTCTGCTGCTCCGCCTGACGTCTTCAATCACAACCTTGAAACCGTACCGCGGCTCTATAAAAAGGCGCGCCCGGGAGCAGATTACGAATGGTCGCTGCAGCTCATCAAGGCATACAAGAAACAGCAACCTGATGTACTGACAAAATCGGGGTTAATGGTAGGGCTCGGCGAGGAGCTTGATGAAGTACGCGAAGTAATGCAGGCGTTGCGTGATCACGATTGCGACATGCTCACAATTGGCCAGTATCTCCAGCCCAGCAGGGATCACCTTGCTGTCGAGCGTTTCATTACACCGGAAGAGTTTGATCAACTGGCCGAAGATGCCAAGGCAATGGGATTTACCAATGTTGCCAGCGGCCCGATGGTGCGCTCCTCCTATCATGCAGATCAACAGGCAATTTCTCATCTCGACAAGAATGGATAGCAGCTGCTATGAATTTTGAACTCATCCGTGCACTGGAAACACTATTATTACCACCAAGCGGACTTATTACACTTGGAATCATCGGTCTGCTCTTCGGTTTCACCCGGAGAGGCAGGCAACTTCTCGGTATCAGCATGTTACTGCTCTACCTTATGAGCACAACCTATGTCTCGGCGTGGATGAACAGCCGACTCACGTACCAGTATCCTGCTGTAGATCCGGCCCTGTTGAAAAGTGAAAATGCACCCCAGGAACTGGTGGTCCTTGGCGGAGGTTATTATGGTGAATCTGTTGAGTATGGCAACACCGCAATCGGTCCTTTCTTTGCAGAACGAATTCGCTATGCCGCATGGTTGGCAAAACAGACTGAGCTGCCAATTATCGTCAGTAGTGGAAAAGCTGATGCACCGGCTGCAGTGCGTATTCTGAAAGAGGAATATGGGATTGAAAATGTCACGCAAGAAAGCAATAGCTGGACAACGGATGACAACGCACGCTACCTCAATCAGTTAATAAAAGAAAAGGAGATAGGTAAAATCGGTGTCATTACGCATGCCTGGCATATGCCGCGCGCAATGTGGAGCCTCGAGTCACATAATATTGACGCTACCGCCCTGCCAATGGGCCTGCTGGCATCTATGCCGGCATTTGACGATTACAATAGCTGGTTACCCTCCATGGCAGCCCTGGTACGCAGTCGAAATGTGATGCACGAGTTTTTCGGACTGATCTGGTATCAATTAAGAGGCATGGGAGAGACACTCGTTGATATCTTCAGCTTCAGTGCAGAGGATACGACTGCAGAGACAGACTGGCAGAACCCGATCAAACAGGATTGAAACTGCTTCTCCCTGTCTAAATATCCAAACAATAAAAAAGCCGGGCATTGCCCGGCTTTTTCTGTTCAGTTTCTGAACAACTTTTATGCAGCAGCTTCTTCCGTAGATACCATATCGGTGTCGGCTTCAACAATGACACGGTCAACGAGTTCAACATAACACATTGGCGCCTTGTCACCTTCACGATAGCCAGCCTTGAGGATACGCAGGTAACCTCCAGGACGATCCTGGTAACGTGGGCCCAGCTCGGCAAAAAGCTTTCCGACAGCTGCATCACTGCGCAGACGGCTGAAAGCGAGACGACGCTTGGAAACACTGTCACTCTTGGCCAGGGTAATCAGTGGCTCAATAACGCGACGCAGCTCCTTGGCTTTCGGCAAGGTGGTTTTAATCAGCTCATGTTCGATCAGTGAGCATGTCATGTTGCGGAACATCGCTTTGCGATGACTGCTGTTACGGTTTAACTTGCGACCGGATTTACGATGACGCATCTTCTTCTACCTAAATAACTTGAGGCCCGTCAGAGGACAGGCACTGGATAATATTTTACGATCAGTTATTGATCACGTCTTCAAACTGCTCTGGCGGCCAGTTCTCGAGTTTCATACCGAGATTCAGACCACGAGAAGCGAGGACATCCTTGATCTCGGTCAGAGATTTCTTGCCCAGGTTCGGGGTTTTCAGCAGCTCAACCTCGGTACGCTGTACCAGGTCACCGATAAACATAATGCTTTCGGCCTTGAGGCAGTTTGCTGAACGGACTGTCAACTCGAGATCGTCTACAGGGCTGAGCAGGATCGGAGCAAATTCTGGCTCTTTCTCTTTCTCTTCCTCTGCTTCTGCATTGATTGTTGCATCGAGCAGAACAAATGCAGAGAGCTGATCCTGCAGGATAGTCGCTGCACGGCGAATTGAATCTTCAGGATCAATTGTTCCGTCAGTGTCAAGATCGAGAATCAGCTTGTCGAGGTCAGTACGCTGCTCTACACGGGCCGCTTCAACAGAATAGGCAACACGACGAATTGGTGCATATGTAGCATCAAGCTTGAGCCAGCCAATCTGTGTCTCGCTCTCGTCATACTCACGTGCCGTTGAAGGCTCGTAACCACGTCCACTCTGAACCTTGAGCTTCATTTTCAGATCAGTATCACCGGTAATATTGGCAATAATGTGATCAGGATTCGCAATCTCGACATCATGATCGAGCTGGATATCTGCCGCCGTGACGACTGCCGGACCTTTTTTCTCAAGAGTCAGAACGGCTTCATTACGATTATGCAGAGTTACAGCAAGATTCTTCAGATTCAGCAGAATCTCTAGAACATCTTCCTGAATACCATCAATACCTGAGTATTCATGCTCGACGCCTTCAATCGCAACACCGGTAATTGCACTACCCGGCATGGATGAAAGCAAAATGCGACGCAGGGCATTACCCAGCGTATGGCCAAAACCACGCTCGAGAGGCTCGAGTGTGACTTTCGCATGTGTATCTGTGACCGTATCGATCTTGACGATGCGAGGTTTCAGAAAATCATTAACCGACATGTGCAGCCCTCAGCTAGTACTTTACTTGGAGTAGAGTTCGACGATCAGCTGTTCAGTAATCTCAGCTGGCAGATCGACGCGATCAGGAGAGCGCTTGAATACACCTGACATACCCTTGGTATCGACTTCCATCCACTCTGGGAAACCATACTGCTCAGCAACCGCAATAGAGTTCTGAATGCGTACCTGGTTACGGGCTTTTTCACGAACAGTTACAACATCTTCAGGACTAACCTGGAATGAAGGAATGTTCACAAGCGCACCGTTAACCTCGATTGCCTTATGGCTGACGAGCTGGCGTGCTTCTGCGCGGGTTGCACCGAAGCCCATACGGTAGACAACATTGTCGAGACGACGCTCGAGAAGTTGCAGCAGGTTTTCACCTGTCGCACCCTTTGTAGAAGCTGCCTTCTTGTAGTAGTTACGGAACTGACGCTCCATAACACCATAGATGCGGCGAACTTTCTGCTTCTCGCGAAGCTGGAGACCATAATCAGACAGACGGCTGCGACGCTCGCCATGCTGACCGGGTACTTTTTCCATGTTGCACTTGGAGTCGAGCGCACGAACGCGGCTTTTGAGGCCAAGGTCAGTGCCTTCGCGACGACTAAGTTTACATTTTGGACCGATATATCTTGCCATGCTTGAATACCTGAATTAAACGCGACGTTTTTTCGGAGGACGACAGCCGTTATGCGGGATCGGGGTAACGTCAGCAATGCTGGTTACCTTGAATCCCAGTGCATTCAATGCACGCACGGCTGATTCACGACCTGGGCCTGGACCCTTGACATTAACGTCGATGGTCTTCATACCAAATTCTTTTGCTTTCTCACCACAACGCTCTGCTGCAACCTGTGCTGCAAAGGGTGTACTTTTACGCGAGCCACGGAATCCTGATCCACCTGCTGTTGCCCAGCAGAGGACGTTACCCTGGCGGTCACTGATAGTAATAATGGTGTTATTGAACGACGCGTGAACGTGTGCAATACCATCAGTTACTGTCTTTTTGACCTTCTTCTTTGTACGCGTCGGTTTTGCCATAATGCTTCCAACTCTCTAAGAGATCATTTCTTGATCGGACGACGCGGGCCCTTACGGGTACGCGCATTGGTTTTAGTACGCTGACCGTGTACCGGCAGCCCACGACGATGACGGATACCACGGTTACAACCGAGGTCCATCAAACGCTTGATGTTCATTGAAACTTCACGACGCAGATCGCCTTCAGTGGAGAACTTCGCCACTTCTGTACGCAGTCCTTCTACTTCTGCATCTGTCAGTTCCTGAATTTTTCTGTCTTCCGCAACTCCGGCTGCTGCACAAATCTGCGCTGCACGAGTGCGTCCAATACCGTAAATTGACGTAAGCGCAATTACAGTATGCTTTCTGTCTGGAATATTTACACCAGCAATACGGGCCATTACATTAGCTCCTGATACAAACCTAGTTCGCACGATACGCGAAAACGCGCAATCTTATCGCGACTCTTCATCAAAATCAACCTCGGCTATCAGCCTTGGCGTTGCTTGTGACGTGGATCCTTACAGATAACACGCACCACGCCGTTACGCTTAACAACCTTGCAGTTACGGCAAATTTTCTTAACGGAAGCTCTCACTTTCATGATCGATTCTCTCTCTCTAAAACGACTTAACGAAGACGACCAGCGCCGCCGTAACTCTTGAAATTAGCTTTCTTCATCAGGCCTTCATATTGATGCGACATCATATGAGCCTGTACCTGTGCCATGAAATCCATGACTACAACCACGATAATCAACAGCGAAGTACCACCAAAGTAGAAAGGTACATTCAATCCAACAATCATGAACTCTGGCATTAGACAAACTGCAGTGATGTAGATTGCACCAGCCAGTGTCAGGCGGGACATTACACCATCGATATAATTTGCCGTCTGCTCACCTGGGCGAATGCCTGGAATAAAGGCACCTGATCGCTTCAGGTTGTCAGCAGTATCACGGGAATTGAAAACAATCGCCGTGTAAAAAAAGCAGAAAAATATAATTGCCAGTGCATAGAGTGCTGTATACACGGGCTCACCAGGCGCTAATGTACCGGTGAAATCCTGCAGCCAGCGCATACTTTCGCCCTGGCCAAACCACTGCCCCAGTGTTGCAGGGAAGAGGATAATACTTGATGCGAAAATGGGTGGAATTACACCAGCCATATTCAGCTTCAGAGGCAAGTGACTGCTCTGGGCAGCGAACATCTTGCGGCCTTGCTGGCGCTTCGCATAGTTAACTGTAATACGGCGCTGGCCACGCTCGACGAAAACGACGAAAGCTGTGACTGCTATTGCCATGACGAGTATGAAGAGCACCATAAGTGCATTCATCTCACCTGTACGAACCAGTTCAAGAGTACCGCCAATTGCAGAAGGCAATCCTGCAACGATACCGGCAAAGATCAGGATCGAGATACCGTTTCCGAGACCACGTTCGGTGATCTGCTCACCAAGCCACATCAGGAACATGGTTCCGGTGACCAGTGCAACTGACGCTATCAGTACGAAGCCCCAGCCCTGGTTGACAACCACGTCCATACCGCCCGCCTGCTGGCCTCTTAGTGCCATGGCGATACCAACCGACTGAAAAGTCGCCAGTACCACGGTTCCGTAACGGGTGTACTGTGTAATCTTCCGCTGGCCTGCCTCGCCCTCTTTCTTGATCTGCTGCAGTGCCGGTACTGTAGCTGACATCAGCTGCATAATGATCGAAGCAGAGATGTAAGGCATGATGCCCAGTGCAAACAGACTGGCACGTTCGAGTGCGCCACCGGAGAACATGTTAAACATATCCAGGATGGTGCCCGACTGCGAGTTAAACAGTGCAGCCAGGGCTGCCGGATTGACGCCGGGAACCGGTACAAATGTTCCGATCCTGTAGACGATCAATGCACCGATCATGAAGAAGATACGCTGACGCAATTCAGTCAGTTTACCAAGATCTCCAAGTCCGCCTGTCAGCTGTGGGTTTGCCATTGCTCAGTTATGCCTCGACTTTTCCGCCAGCTTTCTCAATTGCTTCACGTGCACCCTTGGTTGCACCGATGCCCTGAAGCGTAACAGCCTTGCTGATTTCGCCAGACAGGATCACCTTTGCGCGCTTCATGCTGTGCGGCAGGATATCTGCCTCGTAGAGCGCTTTCATATCAACTACGTCAGCTTCAACCTTGGCAATTTCCGACAGGGTCAGTTCAGCAGTGATTTTCGCTTTACGAGATTTGAAACCTACTTTTGGCAGGCGACGCTGCAGCGGCATCTGGCCGCCTTCAAAACCGATCTTGCTGAAACCACCAGAACGTGATTTCTGACCCTTGTGGCCACGACCACAGGTCTTTCCAACACCGCTTCCGATTCCGCGACCGACACGCTTGCGGTCCTTGCGGCTACCCTCTGCAGGGCTCAATGTATTCAGACGCATCTCAGGCCTCCTCTACTCTAACCATGTAATACACTTTGTTAGCCATGCCACGAGTGGATGGAGTGTCTTCAACCTCTACGGTCTGATGCATACGACGCAGACCAAGTCCACGTACACAAGCCTGGTGCGCCTTGATGCGACCTGACATGCTGCGCGTCAGAGTAACTTTCATCATCTTTTTGTCAGACATGGTATTTACCCCAGAATTTCTTCAACGGTCTTGCCACGCTTGGCAGCAACCATTTCAGCATCGTTCATATTAACCAGGCCGTTCATGGTGGCGCGAATAACATTGATCGGGTTATTCGTTCCGACACACTTGGCGAGTACGTTATGTACACCAACCGCCTCAAATACGGCACGCATTGCACCGCCGGCGATGATACCTGTACCTTCTGATGCAGGCTTCATGAAGACATTCGCTGCACCATGGTAACCATTCATCGGATACTGAAGAGTGCCACCGTTGAGCTTCACATCTTTCATATTGCGACGTGCATTTTCCATCGCTTTCTGAATTGCAACCGGAACCTCGCGAGCCTTGCCCTGGCCGAAACCAACGCGCCCTTTTCCGTCACCTACGACAGTGATTGCTGCGAAACCGAAAATACGTCCACCTTTTACGGTCTTGGCTACACGGTTAACAGCAACCAGCTTTTCAATCAGCTCTTCGTTCTCAGCCTGCTGCGCTTTATAATTTGCCATTGCTGTTCTCCCTAGAAATCCAGTCCGCTTTCACGTGCGGCATCAGCCAGCGCCTTGACGCGGCCATGGTATTTGAAACCGGCACGGTCAAATGCAACTGTTTCAACACCTGCGCTTTTTGCACGTTCAGCAATTGTTTTACCGACGCTCGCTGCTGCTGCAACATTACCGGTACTGCCTTCGATCGAATCGCGGAGTGCTTTCTCTGTAGTAGAAGCGGCTGCAACGACTTCGGAACCGTTTGCTGCAATAACCTGCGCGTAAATATGACGCGGCGTGCGGAAAATAGTCAGGCGCGGCTTGTTGAGCTCGCGGATTTTCGCACGGGTCTTGCGTGAACGGCGTATTCTGCTTAATTTCTTGTCCATTATCTCGCCCCTTACTTCTTCTTGGCTTCTTTACGCATGACATACTCGTCTGCGTAGCGAACACCCTTACCCTTGTACGGCTCTGGTGGACGATAGGCGCGAATTTCTGCGGCTACCTGGCCAACCTTCTGCTTGTCACTACCTGAGACAACAATCTCGGTCTGTGACGGCGTTTCAATGGTAATGCCTTCTGGAACCGGGTAATCAACCGGGTGAGAAAAACCGAGGTTGAGGTTCAGAACCTTGCCCTTGGCTTGCGCACGATAACCGACACCAATCAGGGTCAGTTTTTTCTGGAAACCGGTAGTACAACCGACAACCATATTATTAATCAGAGCGCGGGTCGTACCAGCATGAGCCCATGAAGATTTGCTTTCATCGACGATCGAAACACGAATTTCGCCATCTTCAAGCACAACCCTTACATCGGGATGCACAGTCCAGGTTGACTGACCTTTACCACCTTTAACAGTGACATTCTGGCCATCGATTTTGACATCTGCGCCAGAGAGAGCGATCGGTGCTTTTGCAACACGTGACATAGTTGGCTCCCTTATGCGACGTAGGCAACGACTTCGCCACCGTGTCCGGCCTTACGGGCTGAACGGTCACTCATGATGCCTTTGGATGTGGAAATAATTGCAACACCGAGTCCGCCACGGACAGAAGGCAGCTCATCTTTATTCTTGTAGATGCGCAAACCGGGACGGCTGATACGTTGCAGGAGATCAATAACAGGCGCGCCCTGGAAGTACTTGAGCTCAATGGTCAGCTCGGGCTTACCGCCGTTATCGGAAATATTTGAATCAGAGACATAGCCTTCGTCTTTAAGAAGCGTAGCAATTGACGACTTCAGCTTTGAAGCAGGCATAGTCACAGAGCCTTTCTGGCGCTCTTGTGCGTTGCGAATGCGTGTAAGCATATCCGCAACCGGATCTGACATACTCATATGTATTCCTCTTCGGTCAGGCCGTCTTCACGACGCGATACCATAAAATCAATAAACGACTCCCGGAACCTGTTTAGAGGTTCCTTTTGGGAGCCGCGCATTATACAGAGTTATAACCCCCGACTGCAAGTGGGAGTTAACACATTTTTTTACCAGCTGGCTTTTTTCAAACCTGGTACGTCACCGCGCATTGTTGCTTCGCGCAGCTTGTTGCGGCACAGGCCGAACTTGCGGTAAACACCGTGTGGACGTCCAGTGATGCGGCAGCGACGTTGCTGACGTGCCGGGCTTGCATCGCGTGGCAGCTTCTGCAGCTTCAGTACTGCCTCGTCAACTTCCTCGAAACTACTTTCAGGGTTGTTGATGATCGCTTTCAGTGCGGCACGCTTTGCAGCAAATTTTGCGACTGTTTTCGCCCGCTTTGCTTCACGGGCAATCATGCTTTTCTTAGCCATAAATCTCTATTCCACTTACTTGAATGGGAAGTTGAATGCTTCGAGAAGCGCGCGCCCCTCTTCGTCATTCTTCGCAGTCGTGGTGATAGTGATATCCATTCCGCGAATTGCATCGACTTTATTGAAATCAATTTCAGGGAAGATGATCTGCTCACGTACACCCATGGAGTAGTTTCCACGACCGTCAAATGATTTACCGTTGAGTCCGCGGAAATCGCGAATTCGCGGCGTTGCGATATTGATCAGGCGGTCAAGGAACTCATACATACGCTCACTGCGCAGTGTGACCTTACAACCAATTGGCCAACCTTCACGAACCTTGAAACCAGCAACTGATTTACGTGCCAGGGTCACGACTGCTTGCTGACCGGCGATTTTCTCCATGTCTGCCTTGGCATTCTGGAGGATCTTCTTGTCGCCAAGCGCTTCACCAACACCCATATTGAGTGTGATTTTCTCGATACGCGGAACCGCCATGACACTGCTGTACTGGAACTTCTCCATCAGCTGTGGAACGACTGCTTCGCGATAATGATTTTTTAACCTTGCCATCTCTAAATCACCTTAAACGTCGACGACTTCGCCATTTGATTTGAAGTATCGAACCTTGCGACCATCTTCAAGTGACTTGATACCTACTCGGTCCGCCTTGTCGGTGACCGGATTGTAGAGACCAAGGTTTGAAAGATCGATTGGCATCTCTTTATCGACGATGCCGCCTGTTTCACCCTTGTTGGGGTTCGGCTTCACATGTTTCTTTGCGATGTTGATGTTCTCAACAGTGGCACGTCCATCCTCACCAACAGTAAGAACTGTGCCACGCTTGCCCTTGTCCTTGCCAGCAAGAACAACAACATCATCACCTTTACGAATTTTACTTATTGCCATGACTGCGACCTCAAAGCACTTCTGGTGCGAGCGAGATTATTTTCATAAATCGCTCACTACGTAGTTCACGTGTAACCGGGCCGAAAATACGGGTTCCGATCGGCTGCAGGTTCGCGTTCAGCAGCACTGCTGCATTGCCATCAAAACGGATCAGAGAACCGTCCGGACGACGCACACCTTTACGGGTACGAACAACGACAGCGTTGTACACGTCACCTTTTTTGACCTTTCCACGCGGAATCGCATCCTTGATACTGACCTTGATGACATCACCAATTGCAGCGTAACGGCGGTGCGAACCACCCAGTACCTTGATGCACTGAACACGTTTTGCACCGCTATTGTCGGCGACGGTCAGCATTGTTTGCATCTGAATCATCTGTTTGCTCCAGGCAAATAATTCTTGTTTCTATCGAAAATGGCTGGCCGCGACTAGACGCGTGCAGGCCTTTCGATAATCTCTACCAACTGCCAGCGCTTGCTCTTCGAAAGCGGGCGGCACTGTTCAACCATAACTACATCTCCGGTGCGACACTCATTGTTCGCATCGTGTGCATGCACCTTGGTTGAACGACGAACGTACTTGCCGTACAGCGGGTGCTTGACCTTTCGCTCGACAACTACAGTGATGGACTTATCCATCTTGTTACTGACAACCCGGCCCGTCAGGGTACGGTTTGAAACTGTCTGTTCTTCACTCATGATGCGTCACCTGACTGCATTTCGTTCAACACGGTTTTGACGCGTGCAATATTCTTGCGCACTTCACCCATCATGTGAGGACGTGCAAGCTGACCTGTGCCCTGCTGCATACGCAGGTTGAACTGCTCTTTGAGCAATTCCTGCAGTGTCTCTTCCAGTTCTGACGGAGTCTTGCTCCGAAGTTCGTTCGCATTCATCAGAGGATCGTCCGCTTGGTGAAGGATGTCGCTATCGGAAGCTTTGCAGCTGCGAGCTTGAATGCCTCGCGTGCCAGTTCCTCGGTAACACCTTCAATTTCATACAACATGCGTCCTGGCTGGATCTGGGCAACCCAATACTCTACGTTACCCTTACCTTTACCCATACGCACTTCAAGAGGCTTTTTGGTGATCGGCTTATCCGGGAATACACGGATATACAGCTTACCGCCACGCTTTACTGTACGAGTAATCGTACGACGCGCTGCCTCGATCTGTCGTGACGTGATACGGCCACGGCCAGTTGCCTTGAGTCCGTACTCGCCAAAGCTGACTTTAGAGCCTGACTGGGCGAGACCACGGTTACGGCCTTTCTGGACTTTACGGAATTTTGTACGTTTTGGTTGTAGCATGACTTAATCCTTCTTGCCTCGGCCTTTGCCGCGACCTTTAGTCTGCTTCGGCTCATCATCAAACTGGGGACGGTCACCAAAGACTTCACCCTTGAAGATCCACACCTTGATACCAATGATTCCGTAGGTTGTGTTCGCTTCAGCAGTACCATAATCGATATCTGCACGCAGAGTGTGTAGAGGTACGCGGCCTTCGCGATACCATTCGCTACGAGCAATCTCAGCACCGTTGAGACGACCGGCAATATTGATCTTGACGCCCTGCGCACCGAGGCGCATGGAAGTCTGAACCGAACGCTTCATTGCACGACGGAACATGACACGACGCTCAAGCTGCTGTGCAATGCCTTCAGCAACCAGGGTTGCATCGAGTTCCGGCTTGCGAATCTCTTCGATACTGATGTGTACCGGAATACCCATCTTTTCAGATACGGCAGCACGCAGCTTGTCGATATCTTCGCCTTTCTTACCGATAACCACGCCAGGACGTGCAGTATGAATGGTGATGTGTGCGTTGTTTGCCGGACGATCGATCTGAATACGACTGACAGAAGCCTGTGAAAGCTTCTTCTTCAGAAAATCACGAACCTCGAGGTCCTGATTCAGCAGATCTGCATACTCACCGGAGTTTGCATACCAACGTGAAGTATGGTCTGCAACGATTCCGAGACGCAATCCGGTAGGATGTACTTTTTGACCCATAATTGCTTCCTTCCCTAGTCGTCCGCCACAGTCACAGTAATGTGGCTGGTACGCTTGAGGATACGTGTCGCACGGCCTTTGGCTCGTGCACGAATACGCTTCATGGTCGGTCCCTCGTCTACGCAGACAGCTGCGACCTTGAGCTCGTCAATATCTGCACCTTCATTGTGCTCGGCGTTTGCAATTGCCGAATCCAGGACCTTCTTGACAAGGGCTGCGCCCTTTTTCTTGCTGAAGGCCAAAATGTCTAGTGCTTCTTCTACGGGCAGTCCGCGAATCTGGTCAGCCACAAGGCGTCCCTTCTGGGCTGATAAACGCGCATGCCGGTGTTTTGCCATAACTTGCATCATCAGTCCCCTTATTTCGCTTTCTTATCCGCACTGTGACCGCGATAGGTGCGGGTCAGTGCGAATTCGCCCAGTTTGTGTCCTACCATGTTCTCGTTAACGAGAACCGGTACATGCTGGCGTCCGTTATGGACCGCAATAGTCAACCCGACCATGTCAGGTGAAACCATTGAGCGACGTGACCAAGTTTTGATCGGCTTGCGATCATTATTGGCCACCGCCTGCTCCACCTTCTTCTGAAGGTGGTGGTCGATAAATGGACCTTTTTTTACTGAACGTGGCATTTTTACTCTACCTCAATTATTTACGACCGCGACGACGTACAATCATCTTGTCCGTACG
Source organism: Solemya velum gill symbiont (assembly GCF_002020255.1). NCBI lineage: Bacteria > Pseudomonadati > Pseudomonadota > Gammaproteobacteria > Solemya velum gill symbiont. The sequence continues at coordinate 56,548 of NZ_MPQG01000015.1, forward strand.
TTTATTGCTTCGCGTCTTGAATCCCTTGGTTGGCGTGCCCCATGGGCTCACCGGATGACGACCACCAGATGTGCGGCCTTCACCACCACCGTGCGGGTGGTCAACCGGGTTCATTGCAACACCGCGAACCGTTGGACGCACTCCGCGCCAGCGAGTCGCACCGGCCTTGCCGAGTGAACGCAGGTTGTGTTCCGAATTACTGACTTCACCGATAACAGCACGGCACTCAACAAGTACCCTGCGCATCTCGCCAGAACGGAGCCTCAGTGTCGCATGTGCGCCTTCACGGGCGACCAGCTGTACCGAGGTACCAGCACTGCGAGCGAGTTGAGCACCTTTACCAGGCTTCATCTCGATACAGTGAACGACTGAACCGATCGGGATATTGCGAAGTGGCAAACAGTTGCCCTTTGCAATTGGTGCATCACTGCCGGAAACGACACTGTCGCCAGCCTTGAGCCCCTTCGGTGCAATAATGTAGCTACGCGCTCCATCTGCAAACTTCAGCAATGCGATATTCGCAGTGCGGTTTGGATCGTACTCAAGTCGCTCAACGGTGGCTGGAATGCCATCCTTTGAATTGCGCTTGAAATCGATAACGCGATAACGCTGCTTGTGACCGCCGCCACGATGACGCGTGGTAATACGGCCATTGTTGTTACGTCCGCCGCTCTTGCTTTTCTTTTCTATCAGGGGTGCATAAGGAGCACCCTTGTGCAGATCAGGATTTGAGACCTGAACGACAAAGCGACGACCCGGCGATGTTGGTTTTGACTTTTGAACTGCCATGATTGCAATCTGCCTATTCTTTAACTAGCTCACGCGCTCGGCATGAAGTCGATTTCCTGGCCTTCCTTCAAACGGACATAGGCCTTGCGTGTGTCAGAACGACGTCCGAAACGAGCACCGAAGCGCTTGGTCTTACCCTTCAGGTTAACCACGCGGACTGACTCAACGTCGACTTCAAACATCTTCTCTACCGCAGCACGAATTTCCGGTTTGGTTGCATCCGCTACAACGTGGAAAACAACCTGGTTGGATTCGCCTGCCATTGCGCTCTTCTCTGAAACAATCGGAGCGAGCAGTACTTTCATTACGCGTTCCTGGTTCATGAGAGACGCTCCTCAATTTTCTTCAGTGCTGCTGGAGTAACGATAACCTTGTCGTATGCGATCAGGCTGGCCGGATCGACATCCATATTGTCGCGCACATCAATCTGGTAGAGATTGCGCGCGGCAAGAATCAGGTTCTCGTCGAGATCATCAACAATAATCAGCGCATCATCTGCATCAAGCTCTTTAAGCTTGCCGACCAGTTCTCTGGTCTTTGGAGCAGAGAGGCTGAAATCTTCAACCACGACCAGACGCTCCTGGCGCAACAGCTCGGACAGGATGGAAACCATCGCGCCCTTGTACATTTTGCGATTGACCTTCTGGCTGAAATCACGTGGCTGTGCAGCAAATGTCACACCACCAGCGCGCCAGATAGGGCTGCGCGAGGTACCGGCACGTGCACGGCCTGTACCTTTCTGACGCCACGGCTTGGCGCCGCCGCCTCTTACTGTAGAACGGTTTTTCTGCGCCTTGGTACCGGAACGGGCACTATTAAAGTATGCCTTGACGACCTGGTGAATCAGCGATTCGTTGTAATCGGCGCCAAATACCTGGTCAGAGACCTGGATGGCAGAACCGTTTTGAACATTCACATCCATTGTCATCACCCCTTACTCGCGAACTTGACTGCAGGAGTCACGATTACATTACCGCCATTTGCACCGGGAACTGCACCCTTCACCAGCAGCAGGTTGCGGTCAGAATCGACACGTACAACCTCGAGGCTCTGAACGGTTGTCTTCACGTTACCCATGTGACCAGCCATTTTCTTGCCCTTGAATACGCGACCAGGAGTCTGACACTGCCCGATTGAACCCGGTGCGCGATGCGCCAGCGAGTTACCATGGGTAGCATCCTGCATTTTGAAGTTATGGCGCTTGACGCCACCTGCAAAACCCTTACCTTTCGAAGTACCGCAGACATCAACCTTCTGGCCTGCTTCAAACATCTCGACAGTGAGCTCGCCGCCAACTTCAGGAGTTTCTCCCTCGACATCATCGAGACGAAATTCCATCATTTTGCGACCTGCTTCAACACCTGCTTTCGCGTAGTGACCAGCCTCGGGCTTGGTTACACGAGATGCTTTACGGCTACCGACAGCAATCTGAATTGCCTCGTATCCGTCGGTCTCTTCGGTACGCACCTGGGTTACACGGTTAGGTGCAACCTCTATCACGGTGACTGGCACAGACGCGCCGTCTTCAGTGAAGACACGTGTCATTCCAGCTTTACGTCCTACAACACCAATCATGTTCGTTTCCTCAGTTCAGCTTGATCTGGACATCAACGCCAGCGGCCAGGTCCAGCTTCATCAATGAATCCACTGTCTTGTCACTTGGATCCATGATTTCCAGCAGACGCTTGTGCGTGCGGATTTCATACTGGTCACGTGCGTCTTTGTTGACGTGTGGTGAAACCAGAATCGTGTAACGCTCTTTCTTGGTCGGCATAGGGATTGGACCCTTGACGACTGAACCAGTGCGCTTTGCCGTTTCTACGATCTCTTTAGCCGACTGATCAAGCAGACGATGATCAAATGACTTGAGACGGATACGGATTCTCTGACTTGCTGTTGCCATATCTATTACTCGATAATCTTTGCTACAACACCGGCGCCAACAGTACGGCCACCTTCGCGAATCGCGAAACGCAGGCCTTCTTCCATTGCGATCGGTGCAATCA
>NZ_MPQG01000016.1:0-58262 GCF_002020255.1 Solemya velum gill symbiont
GACACCAACAACAGCTACTACGGTCGTGGTTACAACAACTGGGACAACCGTTACAACAGCCGTAACGGCTACGGTTACGCTCCTTACGGCTACGCTCCTTACGGCTACGCTCCTGTTGCTGCTCCTGTAGCTCCAGTTGCTCCTCAGGCGCCTATCGCTCCTGAAGCTGCCAAGTAAGATTACAGTTATACAACTGTAGTTAATACGGAAAAATCCTCGCCTCCGGGCGGGGATTTTTTATTTTAGGCTACAGTCAATAAAACAAAACCCCGGCAGAATTACCGGGGTTAGCTATCGTTTTAAATCCAGCCAGGCCGGATTTGATACATCATTGACAGGCAGTTAGAACGGAAAGCCGTGTCCGTAAGCGGTCATACCAAGAAGCATCGGAATCGACAGTGCAGTGTTAATGCGCGATGCGGTCGTGGCAATCTTCTTCGCCTTGGCGATCTCTTCAGGTGTTGCCTGCTTCATGCCGAGGATCTTTTTCTGGTTTGGCCAGATCAGACCCCATACGTTAAGCAGCATAATGGTACCCAGCCATGCACCCATACCGATGGCGTTGATGCTTGCAGTGGCAAAGGTAAAACCTTCAAAGGTAAATGCCGCGCCCATGATACCCATCTTGCCGAGAGCCGCAGCACCTGACAGCCAGGTTAGAAGAGAAGCCCAGCGGAACCAGAAGAGTGCGCGTGGTGCGACATACTTGTTGATTGCTGCGGGACCCGGGTCACCGTCTGCAAGTGCCTGGGCTACTGCTGGCATCTGCACAGCATTGAAATAGTATAGGAGGCCTACCCACGCAATACCGACTACAACATGGAACCAGACAGTCAGTTCAGTAATGTTGGTTGTGCCTTCTCCGCCCAGGAGGAAAATAAAAATAACTGAAAGGACGACACCAAGAATGATGGTACCGCCGCGAGAAGCAAGAGGATTCATAATGATTACTCCGGTTTTTTGAAACTCAGCAAAAAAATATAATTATTCATTGTTACAATCGAGGTACGCAGATGCGTACATTTTCGATTGCTGTATTCTAACGCGTAAACAACTGGTCAATAAACATTCAAAACGTTAGAGTAACAGCGGTTTTTTGCTGTGCAACAGATGTATGCTTCAATCCAGGATAGCTACGGGGAGCGATTGATGATTTCAGCACAACAGGCATTGCAGCGATTACAGGAAGGCAACAGGCGCTTTGTATCCGGAACCGGACATGGCGAAGAGTTGTTTGACACAAATCGCCGTGATCAGCTCGTCTCCGGGCAGGAGCCATTTGCGATCATACTGGGTTGTTCAGATTCCCGTGTGCCTGCCGAAATAGTTTTCGACCAGGGGCTGGGTGACCTCTTCGTGATTCGTGTCGCTGGAAATATCGTGGCACCCTCACAGGTCGGCAGCGTGGAATTTGCAGCTGAGCAGTTTAAAACGCCTCTTGTTGTGGTGATGGGGCATACCCACTGTGGGGCAATCCGTGCCACGATCGATGAACTGCACCGTCCGGTTGGCGAGCGTTCAAAGAATATCCAGGCGATCGTGGACCGTATTCGCCCATCGATAGAGTCCCTGGTATCCACCCCCCTGTGGGAAGACCAGGAGGAGTTCGTCAAGCACGCAACTAGAGCAAATGTACGCGCCTCTGTGAACCAGTTGCGCCATGGCTCGGCATTGCTGGAGAAGCTGACCGAAGAGCAGGGCCTGGTGATTACGGGTGCCGAGTATGATATCCAGAGCGGCGAGATCGATTTTTTCGAGTGCTGAGTCTGGATTAGTGAGCAGCAGTGTGGGGCGGGGTAATCGCGCTTTTCCACATGCTGCTTTTTGTGGTGTAAAAATCGAGTTTACCGAATAAAGGCTACAGAAGAGTTTCACAATAGCCTGTAACTAATAGAATATTTAGATAAATTAGACTTTAGCTGTTTGGCTTACTCTATCAGGCAAAAAACCGGGCCTGAAAACAGCTTCAATTGACCTGTTTGTTTCCACAGAGTTATCCACAGGCTCTGTGAGAAGTTCAGGCAGCGTCCTGCCTGGAATCTCTATTAATCAAACTGGTAAAGACTTCAACAAATAGCTATCCTGTTGTTGTTAATAAAGGGGAAATCACTGCATGCTTCAATCCGGCAAGAAAACGGCATTGGCGCTAATCATTCTATTGTTGCCAGTTGGCCAACTTTTGGCCGGGACTGTCTACGTCTATCTTGCACCGGACGTAACCCTGGCCTATTCGGATGAGCAGTTGGAAACTCCCTACCGTTATCTCAATACCATTCATCTCAACTGGGGTGATGTAGAGGGGCGTAAACCCGAGTCCATAGCTGATAAGTTGGATGAACTGCTTGCAGACGAGAAGGTGCAGAAGAAGAGCAAGAAACAGGTCAGCGACAAACGTTTTTCCAACATAGTCAACCTCATGGCGGAAAAGTACCGTTTACCACCTGAGTTGATTCATGCAGTAATCGAGGCTGAGTCTAACTACAACGTCACAGCTATATCCCGTACAGGTGCAACCGGCTTGATGCAGTTGATGCCGGAAACCGCAAAGAGACTCGGTGTTTCTGACAGGACTGACCCGAAGCAGAATATCGAGGGTGGAGCAAAATACCTGCGTGAACTGCTCGACCGTTTCAATAATGATCTTGCCCTGGCACTGGCCGGTTACAATGCCGGTGAACATGCGGTGCTCAAATATGGTCGTACCGTTCCTCCCTACAAGGAGACGCAGAAGTACGTCGATATCGTATTAAGAAATCTGCGTCGTAACTTCACCAGCGGCGATGCTGGCTGATTAACAGACCTTCCCCCCCATGATGAAAATCCGGCGTCGCACCTTGATGCTACTTGCGCTTGAACTCTTGCTGGTTATGGCAGTGGTTTTTGGCGTCAACCTGTGGCGTACACGCGAATCGGCAAGCGGTGTAGCCCCGGATATTACCGCTATCACGCTTGAAGGGAAAATGGTCAACCTGGGTGACTACAGAGGTGAGACCCTGCTGGTTCATTTCTGGGCTAGCTGGTGTCCCGTGTGCGGCTTTGTTGACAACAGTGTCGATGCAATCGCTAACGATTACCCGGTGATCACCGTGGCACTCTCATCCGGAAGCGATGCAGAGATTCGTCAGCACCTGCAGGAAGAGGAGTTGAGCTTTGACGTGGTCAATGATGCTGATGGAGAAATCAGCCAGCGTTGGGGGGTGGTGGGCGTGCCGATGAGTTTTATCATCGACAGGCAGGGCGAAATCCGTTTCAGGGATGTCGGTTACTCGTCCGCTCCTGGTCTGCGCTTGCGGTTGTGGATCGCAGACAATTTTGATGCACAGAGGTAGGACGGCTCTTCCGGTATTCACTTCAACTGCCAAATGTAATGTAAGAAGCCTGAATGCAGCTGCCCCTATTCTGATTTGATTCCTCTATACTCATCTATGTATGTTCAATCGATTCCTGATCTTGTTTTCTCTTCTCACGGTATTTTCATGCTCCGTCTCTGCAGAGCAGAGGGATGGTGATATGAGCCTGGAGCAGAGTGTTTGCGGCCTCAAAGAACCCCTTTCATTCTGGCTATGGAGCAGGCTGGCTGGAAAGCCCAATGCAAACCAACTGTCAGATTTGAATCATGTGGAAGATATCTCTTTCGAAACAAAAGACCACAGGGTGTTACGTGGCTATAAACTGAAAGCAACAGGAAACGAAGGAGAATTGATCACGCCAGAGGGGTACCTGCTTGTGCTGCAGGGAAATGCCATCCTTGCAGACCGGCTTATTAGTGAGTTTGCGCGCTTTTCATCGGCTGGATTCGATGTCTATATCTATGACTTTCGTGGCTATGGTCGTTCTGAAGGGAGACGGCGTCTAAAAGCAATTGTCAGTGACTATATGGAGGTCATTGCCGCGCTTAACTCGGCTGACTATGAAAAACATCTGATCTATGCCATGTCGTTCGGTGGTATAGCTTTCCTGAATGGATTTGAGCAGCACACCGGGCTGGATCGGATTATTGTCGATTCCGCGCCGAGTCGTCTGTCCGATTACGGGTGTCCGGAAGAGTATGATCACGTTAACCATCTGCCTGACGATTGTAGTCATTGCATGTTTATTGTCGGGCGAAATGACACGGTAATTCCACTTGCCATGTCACAGGAACTGGTCGATAAGGCGCAACAAAAAGGTGCTGTGATACTGAGGGATGAAGAGTTTGGGCATCCCTTTATGGATTATGACTGGTTGGTCCATCGACGGCGCTTGAAGATCATGGAAGAGTACTTGCTAAACAATAAACTGCCATGATCGTTCATTTTGGCTCCATCAGAAATAAACGATAGCGGGTGTTCGGTCAGGTCACAGCCGTTTTTTCTTTTCAGAGCAACTTTTCCGGATAATCAGCTTGGCTGACAAGGAGATATGGCGGAATTCAGGTTGTCCACCCTGGATCAGTTTATGGAGTGCGGAAAATGCCTTTTCTGCAATTTCATTCACAGGCGCTGAGACCGTCGTCAGGGACGGAGTGATCTGTGATGCAATTTCAATATCGTCAAAACCTATGATGCTGATGTCGTCGGGAACTTTCAGGTCGACCTCATTCAGTTTACTCATGGTGCCGAGCGCCATGGAATCGTTTGCACAGATGATTGCTGTCGGCGAATTCTCCAGTGCCAGGAAGTATTCAGCGCCTTCGGCACCAGACTCAAAGGAGTTATCTCCTTTGAAGAGAAGTTTTTCATCCGGTGTGATGCCGTTTTGTCTGAGTCCGTGCAAGTAGCCCGTATAGCGGTCGTTACCGATATCTGAATCCTCAAGGCTGGTCATAAAACCAATCTGTTGATGGCCGAGAGAGCAGATGAAATCCACACTTTCCATATTGGCATTGAAGTTGTCGATGATGACCGATGGTATTGATTTATCGGCGGCACTGTTCTCGAGAACAACGACCGGGACCGTCTGCTTGATTAGCTGAATCGTCTCTTCGAGCCTGGGAAAACAGGTGGCAATGACGCCATCCAACTTGCTTAAGGTCTTTTGTAGTGCTGTTTCATTGCTGTCTGTGAAATAGATTACAGAAAAATTCTGTTTCGAGGCCTTTTTTTCAATCGCATTGAAAAGCAGTGAGTAGTATGGATTTGAAATGCCTGACTGGATACGACTATCAAGAAAATAACCGATCGTATGGGTGATTTTCTTGCGCTGACGTCTCTTATTGACAAAGGTGCCTTTGGTCGGAATTTTATAGAGTGTGCCCTGATCAACCAGGTTGGTGATTCCCTTGCGGACTGTCATGTAGGAGATGTCCAGCTTTTTTGCCAAGATGCGTTCACCTGGCAACTTGTCAGTAAACTCCTTGTTTCTTATCGCTTGGAGTATGTAGTTTTCTACCAGAATGTACTTTGGGGTAGATTCATTCATCAGGCAATTCGTTAAGTGTTGTTCATCAGTAGGGATTGCTTCATTTGTCCAACAGACAGTGGAAAGTCTCCGGTTGTTTGGTTAGGTTCAGTCAAAGCAGGCAGTTGTAGTGGCAAACATTCATTGCAGTTTGACAGATAAGTCGGCTTTGTTAAATCACCAGGTTGTTTTTTTATTGTGGATTACCTCTCAGGGTAACTGCTCTTTTCGTTGCCCAGGTGCTAAAAAGTCTGAAGGCATCTCTCTTCCGGTTGCAAAGGTATCTTGAGTGCAGTGGCATCTGCCTCTTGAGCTGAAGCGTTGCAGGTTCAGCTTTTCGCACTCTGCCTGGTTGCCAACCCCGGGGATGACAAGGGGTTGTTTACTGAAGGATACATAGTCGTCTGGTGCATGCAGGTGGCATGAATAGGCGTAGGCCTGCGTCTGCGTAACCAGACTTCCGAAAATGATGATGACACAGGTGGCTGAACGCCAGCAGGTATTCATTATTCCCGTATTATCTCTTCTTCGTAGGGCGTCACCTCTTCTGCCTCGATTTGGTAACCGGCGGTTGCAAGATCACTGTCGAAGGATTTTGCGCTCATCGTGCCACTTACCCAGACAGTATCGAAAGCCTGTCGTATCTTGGCATCGCCCTTGGGCACTTTGACATAGACGGTCTGGTTGGCCGGGGGAGGGGGGACGTGAATGCAGGCGCCATAATATGGCACGAGTAGAAACTCGCTGAGCTTCTCACCATCTCCTTCGATTGGTACCACGAAGCCAGGAAGCCTGACCCGTTTTCCATCCAGGCTCTCCACCACAGGTGCTGCATCCCACGCTGCTTGCAGTTCTTCAAGCACTTTCTGGCCCCTGGGATCATTGTCATCCAGTTCGTTGATGTCGCCAAATATTTCATAGATCTTTTCAGGCAGAAAATCCTCGGGAATCATTGCGTCCCATTCCAGTTCCTCTGCCTGTTCAGCATTGACGGGATGAAGGAAAAAACTGCTGGATATGAATAGTAGTGCAACAAACCATGATTTCATCAAAAGGACCTCTATAAACGTATGTTCATGCCATCGGTAAGGGAGTAACGATAGGCGCGATAACCAGGTATTAGGCCAATGATCAGGCCGGAAGTTCCAACCAGGCCCAGGATCAGGTACTCCCGTAGTGACGGAAGGCTGATCTGCAAGTGGAGTCCATATTGACTCTCCATGATCGGTTGGGCAAAAAACAGGCTGGTATAGAGCAGCAGCAGGCCCAATGTGATCCCAATCAGGCTGAGCAGAAAGCTCTCTCCGGTGATCAGCAGCAGGATATGTCCCGGACGCGCACCGACCGAACGCAGGATTGCCATTTCGCGCCGACGTTCATTCAGGCCGGCAAGCATCACCGTCAGCATGCCGATCAGGCCAATCGAAACGACCAGGATGGTGACGACAAAAAGTGCATTTTCTGCCACGCTCATGAGGTCCCAGAGTTGCTGAAGTGCGACTCCGGGCAAGATAGCAAGCAGGGGTTCCTTGCGGTAGTCATTCACTTCTCGTTGTACTCGGAAGGTGGCTATTATACTTTTGAGGCCAACGAGGAATCCCGTTATCGACTTGGGTGTCAGCTCTTTCTCAAGTGCCTCATCTGCGCTGATTTTCAGCCCGGCCACCTCTCTGCCGCCAACCCAGTTCGCGTGAATCGCCTCAATACCCTCCAGCGGGATATGTACGGTGCGGTCAACAGGGGTGCCTGTCGGCTTGAGTATGCCTACGATTTCGAAAGGCTTGTCATCATGCATGGTGAAGCTGGTCTTGCCGGCGCCATGGGCGATAATGATCTTTTGCCCAAGAGTGTAATTGAGCTTTTTTGCTACCTCGTGCCCCAGTACCGCCTGGTAGACATGCTCAAAGGGCAGGCCCTCGGCAAGTGCCAACGGGCGCTTGTCAGCGTAACTGTAATGGCGGAAATAGTCCTGGTTGGTACCCATCACTCTGTAGCCTTTGTGTGAATCACCCAGTGAAATAGGGATGGTCCACTTGACCATGGGGTGGTCTGCAAATTTCTGGTAACTCTTCCATGAAATGTTGTTGGTGGCGTCACCGATACGGAATACCGAGTAGAGCAACAGGTTGATGGCTCCGCTACGCGCACCGACGATCAGGTCTGTTCCCGAGATGGTGTTGGCAAAGCTGTTATGTGATTCCACCCGCAGGCGCTCTACACCCAGTAACAGGGAGACACTCAAGGCAATGCTCAGAAGAGTCAGGCCGACGGTAAAACGGCGGTTCAACAGGCTTTTAATCGCAAGGTAGAGTGTCGCCATCAGTTAACTCCCTGCCGTGCCGTATTGATCTCTTCCAGGGTGACATGGCGCTCAAAGAGCGATTCAAGCTGCTTGTCATGGCTGACGAAAAGCAGTGTTGAGCCAGTCGCGTCGCACTCCTGGAACAGCAGCCGGATAAATGTTTCGCGCATCTCGCTATCAAGTGCAGAGGTGGGTTCATCGGCAATAATGATTTCAGGTGCACCGATCAGTGCACGGGCCGTTGCGACTCGCTGTTGCTGCCCGACACTCAACTCAGTTACAGGTCGATGTAAAAGATCGGCATGTGCCATATCCAGATGTTGCAGCAGCCGAGTCGCCTCGTCATGCAGACTGATTCCTGATGCTGTTGCTTTCTGCTTGCGTGAACGCGAAAAATGGCAAGGCAAGGCAACGTTTTCAAGGACGGAGAGGTAGGGGATGAGGTTGAACATCTGAAACACAAAACCGATATGATCGGAACGGAAATGGTCTCGCCCTGATCCATTTATACGGTTGATTGTATTTCCAAGCACCTCAACATCACCGCTTGATGGCAGGCTGACACCCGCAATCAGTGCCAGCAGCGTGCTCTTGCCACTGCCACTGGCACCGCGAAGGAAGATGCGCTCGCCGCGATCCACTTCGAATTCGGGAATGTGCAACACTTCAGGCAGGTTTTTACGCCAACCAAAGCGAAGATCTGTGATCTTTATTGCACACGTTTTTTGCATGAATATTCCGATAGTGTCAGTGCAGTGCGGCTCTGTCTCAGAGTTCCACGCTGTTGTGTTCTGGCGTCAAGTCTCTCTTTTGCTGTCCCTGCCTCGAAATGCTCTGAACCTCGATGACATCTGTTGCGGGAAACTGCTTGAAAATGTTGATTTCAATTCTTTTTAGCTGAGACATATTTGCACATTGAAAGTGGTAGTGCGCTGCGAAGTCACTATGTGTTTCTTCTCCATGAGCGTGTTCTTCATGTCCGCTGAAAGGTGATTCGACGTTGAGAGAAAGGGCTTCGCATTCGGCATCTATAGGCAGGATGAATAGCTGATCTGGCTGATTCAGGATATCAATCGCAGATTTGACGGCTTCCAATTGTGAATTGTTTTGAGGTTGATACTCGAAACCGACTAGGTTCATCGCAGGGCTTGAGAATTCAATGTCGAGATGATGACTGTCCACGGCAATCAATAATTGCGCTTCACCATGGACATGGGCTGCATGGTGTTCGTGATCATGCTCGTGTTCAGAAGCCAGAATCTGAATCGGGTAAATCAACAGGGAGGAAAAAAGAAGGGTAATTGCATATTGCTTATTGGACATGACCTGGGTTTCAGCTGCATTTCAACAATCATTATTATTACATAGTTACATAGGGTGTAGCATATCTTCCTCTCCGGGTTCAGATAGCATCCGGGTTTGTTAATTTCTTGCATGATGCATTCACTCCAGGGAGTTGCTGATACACCTCTTTGCTCAAGCTTTGCTACTATTAAATAAAATTCGTACACACTGGTAGATGGTTTTATGGCTAAACGCAGCAAGAGTGGACAGGATCGCCTGGATGATGCCGCACGCGCAGGCTGGCTCTATTATGTTGCGCATAACAACCAGGATGAGGTTGCTGAAAAGATGGGTATTTCCCGGCAGTCTGCCCAACGCCTGGTTTCTCTGGCAATGCGCGAGCGCCTTATCAAGGTCAGGCTGGATCATCCCATCGCACACTGCATGGAACTGGCCCAGCAGCTGACGGAAAAATATGGCCTGGAATCCTGTGAAGTGACCCTGTCGGATCCGACATCGGACGACCCCGCAATCGGAATCGCCGAGGTTGCGGCCAATCAGATGGAACGTTATTTCAAATCAAAAGAGCCAATCGTTATGGCCCTCGGCACCGGCCGCGAGCTACGTGAAGCAGTGAAGCAACTCACACCGATGAACTGTCCGCAACACAAGGTTGTGTCCCTGGTAGGCAACCTTGCGCCTGATGGCTCTGCAAGTTTCAACGATGTCATCATGCGCCTCGGCGAGACAATAAAAGCACCTCACTACCCTATGGCAGTTCCTGTCGTTGCAACCTCAAGCAAGGAGCGCGACATTTTCTGTGCGCAAAAACCCATCAAGAGTAATATCGCCCTGGCCAAATCTGCAGATGTCGCTTTTGTTGGTATTGGCGAAATCAACGAGGCACCGCCCATGCTGACAGACGGTTTTATAACACAGACAGAGCTGGATGGACTGATTGCCGCCGGGGCCATTGGAGAGGTTGTTGGCTGGGCCTTTGATAATGATGGAACAATCATCAAGGGTGAAACAAACTCACGCGTTGCGAGTGTACAACTCGAACAACCGCCGTCATGTCATACGATCGGTGTTGCGCGTGGAAACAACAAATTACCCGCGATTCAGGCTGCACTTGCCGGCCGATGGATTACTGGTTTGATCACTGACGAGTCCACTGCAACTGCACTGGTTGGCTGAAATTCTCTCTTACAGAAGCCTTTTCAATCAGATGGACGATTAATTATTTTCAACGCCCCCACAAGCTTCCACTCACGCACGTAGAAGAGACTAAATCCATTAGTAACAATAAGTTGTTAATCAATTGTGCAGCGCAATTATGTGCCTCTCATGCTTTCCCTTTGTCAGCTTTATGACAGATAAATGAAAAAAATATGTTGACATTGTGTCAATAGCGACTAGATTAAATGAATATTTGCTCACAGACTAAGCAAATATTCGTTAATAATTATTCGAAGTATTTGGAGGCAGAAATGAAGAATTTGATCCGTGTCCTTGCAGGTGCAACAGCGGCTTGCATGATCGCGACTCCCGTCCTGGCTGAGAAACTCACTATTGCTACGGTCAATAATGGTGACATGGTCCGCATGCAGAAGCTGACCGATGATTTCACAGCCAAGAACCCGGGCATCGAGGTCGAGTGGGTAACGCTGGAAGAAAACATACTGCGTCAGCGTGTTACGACAGACGTTGCAACCAAGGGCGGTCAGTACGACGTAATGACAATTGGTACCTACGAGGTTCCTATCTGGGGCAAGAAAGGCTGGCTCGTTTCTCTTAACGATCTGCCTGAATCCTACGATGTGGATGATATTCTGCCAGCCATCCGTGGTGGCCTGACGGTTGACGATAATCTCTTTGCTGCGCCTTTCTACGCAGAAAGCTCTATGGTGATGTATCGCAAGGACCTGATGGAAAAAGCAGGCCTCACTATGCCGCAAGCACCCACCTGGGACTTTATCGGTAAGGCTGCACGTGCAATGACAGATAAGCAGAATGAAACTTACGGTATCTGTTTGCGTGGTAAAGCCGGTTGGGGTGAAAATGTTGCTTTCCTGACTGCGACTGCTAACTCCTTCGGAGCCAGGTGGTTCAATATGGATTGGAAGCCACAGTTTACAGGCGAGGCGTGGAAGAAGACCCTCAATTTCTACATTGACCTGATGAACGATGCCGGCCCTCCAGGTGCATCCTCCAACGGCTTCAACGAAAACCTTGCACTGTTCCAGTCCGGTAAATGTGGCATGTGGATTGACGCCACGGTTGCGGCCTCATTCGTGACCAATCCGAAAGACAGCCAGGTTGCTGACAAGGTCGGTTTTGCATTGGCACCGGATGCGGGACTCGGCAAACGCGGTAACTGGTTGTGGGCGTGGAGCCTTGCTATTCCGGCTGGTACGCAAAAGGCAGAGAGCGCGAAGAAGTTTGTTGCCTGGGCAACCTCCAAGGAATACCTGGATCTTGTTGCATCCAAAGAGGGATGGGCCAATGTTCCTCCTGGTACTCGTGCCTCTCTCTATGCAAACGAAGAGTATGCAAAAGTTCCTTTTGCCCAGATGACTCTCGACAGCATCAATTCTGCTGACCCAAAAAATCCAGCTGTTGATCCGGTTCCATATGTTGGTGTTCAGTTCGTTGCCATTCCTGAGTTCCAGGGCATTGCAACGACTGTCGGCCAGCAGTTCTCAGCCGCACTCGCCGGCACTGTCACTGCTGACCAGCCCCTGATGAATGCGCAGAGAATCACCGAGCGCGCCATGAAAAAGGCTCGCTACATCAAGTAGTGTGACCTTTCCGGGGTGCCGGCCTTAGCAGGCCGGCATCTCACCTCTCTCATTTTAACAAGAGGGTTTCTTACTATGGCTACCGATCATTCACGCATCGCAGCGCGCTTCATGATTTCTCCGGCAGTTCTTCTACTGCTCGGTTGGATGATTGTTCCCCTGTCGATGACGCTCTATTTCTCATTCCTCGATTACAACCTGCTGTCGCCAGGTATGGAGGAGTGGATCGGTTTCATGAATTACGAGTATTTCCTCACCGATCCGGCATTTTTTGCGGCTCTTGGAAATACTTTCCTGCTTGTCGCAGGTGTTCTTGTCATCACCATAACAGGTGGAGTTGCTCTTGCCTTGCTGCTTGATCAGCCAATGTGGGGGCAGGGGATCGTACGCATCCTCGTCATTGCACCTTTCTTCGTCATGCCGACTGTGTCAGCACTGGTGTGGAAAAATATGTTCATGAATCCTGTCAACGGGTTGTTCGCTCACGCTGCAAAAGCAATGGGACTGGCACCCTTCGACTTTTTTGCCCATGCGCCGCTTTTCTCAATCATTATGATCGTTGCATGGCAGTGGCTGCCCTTTGCCACCCTGATCCTGCTGACTGCACTGCAATCACTCGACAAGGAGCAACTGGAAGCCGCAAAGATGGACGGCGCACGAAAAATGAGCCGCTTTGTTCATATCATTCTTCCGCACATGTCGAGAGCGATTACCGTCGTCATCCTTATCCAGACGATTTTCCTGCTGTCGATATTTGCTGAAATCCTGGTTACCACCAACGGTGGACCCGGTTACGCATCCACCAATATTACCTACCTCGTCTATGCGCAGTCTCTGCTGCAGTTTGATGTGGGCGGGGGTTCGGCTGGTGGCATCGTGGCTGTCGTCCTGGCAAACATTGTCGCGATCTTCCTGATGCGGATGATCGGCAAGAACCTGGAGGCCTGAAGCATGTCACACACAGCTATAGATAGCCGTAAAATCATAATGACTGCCATTGCATGGGGAATCGGCTTGCTGATTTTCTTCCCCATTCTGTGGACCATCCTGACCAGTTTCAAAACCGAGGCCGATGCAATTGCATCACCACCGATGTTCCTCGGCTTTGACTGGACCTTGGAGAATTACACGGAAGTTCAGGATCGCTCCAATTACTTCCAGCATTTCTGGAATTCGGTCGTCATCTCTGTCGGCTCCACCCTGCTGGGCCTGCTGATCGCAATTCTGGCAGCCTGGTCGATGGCATTCGTACCCGCCAAGGGCACCAAGAATGTCTTGATGTGGATGCTTTCTACAAAGATGCTGCCTCCTGTCGGTGTCCTGATTCCTATTTATCTTCTGTTCAGGGATACGGGGCTTCTCGATACACTGACCGGCCTGGTACTGGTTCTGACACTGATCAATCTACCGATCATCGTGTGGATGCTCTATACCTACTTCAAGGAGATCCCCGGTGAAATCCTTGAGGCTGCCCGCATGGACGGTGCCAGCTTGTGGGCAGAGATTATTCATGTACTCACGCCGATGGCAGTACCCGGAATTGCCTCCACGATGCTGTTGAACATCATCCTTGCCTGGAACGAGGCTTTCTGGACACTCAATCTTACGGCTGCAAAAGCTGCACCACTGACAGCTTTTATCGCCAGTTATTCCAGCCCTGAAGGGCTTTTCTACGCAAAACTCTCAGCCGCTTCAACAATGGCTATTGCACCAATCCTGATCATGGGCTGGTTCAGTCAAAAGCAGTTAGTACGCGGTCTCACCTTCGGCGCTGTGAAATAGGAGCAAATCATGGGAAGTATCACACTTGAAAATGTTACAAAAAGTTTCGGGGACGTCGAGGTTATCCCGCCCCTGAACCTGGAAATCAATGAAGGCGAATTCGTAGTTTTCGTCGGCCCCTCGGGTTGTGGCAAGTCCACCCTGTTGCGACTTATCGCGGGACTGGAAGATGTTTCCTCCGGTTCCATTGCAATTGATAGAGAGGATGCAACAAGCATCCGTCCTGCAAGGCGGGGCTTGGCGATGGTATTCCAGTCGTACGCCCTCTATCCCCACATGTCCGTACGTAAAAATATCGCCTTTCCACTCAAGATGGCGGGCCTGGAACAGGCCGACATCGACAAGAAAGTTGATGCTGCTGCAAACATACTCAACCTATCTGATTATATTGACCGCAAACCCGGCCAGTTGTCGGGAGGGCAGCGTCAGCGTGTTGCAATCGGTCGTGCCATCGTGCGTGAACCAAAGGCCTTCCTGTTTGACGAACCACTCTCCAATCTCGATGCGGCGCTGCGCGTCAACATGCGCCTGGAGATATCAGAACTGCATCAGGACCTCAAGACAACGATGGTTTACGTGACGCATGACCAGGTTGAAGCAATGACCATGGCCGACAAGATCGTGGTACTGAGAGCGGGCGTGATCGAGCAGGTCGGCAGCCCACTCGAACTGTATCGCAAACCTGCGAACAAGTTTGTTGCCGGTTTTATCGGTTCGCCGAACATGAATTTCCTCTCCGGTGAAGCTGCACAAAAACATGGTGCACACACCATCGGCGTGCGTCCTGAACACCTTGCTTGTTCGAGAGAGAGCGGAATGTGGAAGGGCACAGTTGGTGTGGCCGAGCATCTCGGTTCAGACACATTTCTTTATGTCACCCTGAATGATGGCTCTAACTTCACTGTCAGAAGTGATGGCAACGTTGATCTGAATCACGGCGACACCGTTTATCTCTCTGCTGAACCCGAGAATATTTACCGGTTTGATGAGAATGAACAGGCGATTGGCTAGCGCTGTTGCTGACATCAGCCATGTAAATGCAGACAACCGGATAGATTGATTATGACGAAGATACTGAATAATGACACCCTGGGTTCACTTCCATCCAGCGTCTCTGTTCCACGTTATGACAGGGGTGCGATAACGCCGGGAATTCTCCACATCGGTGTCGGCAACTTCCACCGTGCCCACCAGGGCGTTTACCTGGACCGACTCTTCAACAAGGGGTTGAGCCATGACTGGGGAATCATTGGCGCGGGCATCATGCAGTATGATGCGGCGAAGCGTGAGCTGCTGTCTCGCCAGGACTGGTTGAGTACGGTGATCGAGCTTGATCCACGTGGCTATACGGCCCGTGTTTGCGGATCGATGATCGATTTTGCTGAAATATCCAGCCAGGCACTTGTTCGGGCAATGATGACAGAAGAGATTCGTATCGTCTCCCTGACGATCACCGAGGGCGGCTATTATATCGATCCTGAAACTGGCGGCTTTAATGCGAACCATCCCGACATTCGGTCCGACGCAGCCAACGGGGGAGAGCCGGGCACGGTTTTCGGAGCGATTGTCACTGCTCTGAAAATACGCCAATCCGCAGGCATGCCGGGGTTCACTGTTATGTCATGCGACAACCTGCCGCATAACGGAGACGTGACCAGACGTGCAGTTCTCGGCATGGCCGAACTGATTGCGCCGGAGCTGAGCGGATGGATCGAGGAGAATGTTACCTTTCCGAACGGTATGGTGGACTGCATCACACCGGCTACGGGTGATCGTGAACGCGCAATGGTGGAAGAGAAGTTCGGCATCGACGATCCGGGCATCGTTGTATGCGAACCATTTCGCCAGTGGATACTCGAAGACAACTTTTGCCAGGGGCGTCCGGCGCTTGAAGAGGTTGGTGTGGAGTTTGTGCAGGATGTATCGCCCTACGAACTAATGAAGCTGCGTATTCTTAATGGCGGTCACGCAGCAATTGCCTATCCTTCCGCACTGCTTGGTGTCCACTATGCACATGATGCCATGGGTACGCCACTGGTCCAGGCATTCCTCGAAAGGCTTGAGACAGAAGAGATCATCCCGACTGTTCCGCCGGTTCCCGGTGTTGATTTCAACCAGTACCTCGACAAGACACAGGAGCGATTCTCCAATGCCGAGATTGGAGATACGATTCCGCGCCTCTGCCTGGATGGTTCCAATCGACAGCCCAAGTTTATTCTGCCAACGATCGCGGACAGGCTGGAGCAGGGTCTTCCGGTGAATGGTCTTGCTCTCGAGGTTGCCTTGTGGTGCCGATATTGTGCGGGAACGGATGACAGCGGCAAACCATTGAGTGTTGATGACGAGAAAGCTGAGCGTTTACAGAAAAATGCACAGCTGGCTCGCTCTGAACCCAAGGCGTTCCTCGGCATGTCGGATATTTTCGGTAACATGGGCAGCAATGAAGCCTTTGTTTCCCAGTTTTCGGATGCGCTTGGTTCATTATGGGAAAATGGTACCGAGGCAACGCTTCAATCCTATGTCAGCAAGGTAGCCTGAGCCATGTTTCTTGTCTGCGGAGAAGCTTTATACGACGTGTTTCCTGACCAGGGAGACAATCCTGCAACCTTCAACATGACTGCGCGAGCAGGCGGTTCACCCTTCAATGTTGCCATTGGACTTGCACGGCTTGGCCAGCAGTCAGCACTGTTGACCGGTATCTCGACCGATCAACTGGGTAACCGCCTGGTTCAGATGCTCGAATCCGAATCGGTGAACACGGACTACCTTGTGCGAAATGGCCGTCGTACAACGATTGTGATTGTTGGCGTCAATGAACAGGGTCAGCCCAGCTATGCGTTTTACGGTCAAGGGTCAGCGGATTGCAGTCTCTCGAATGAATCACTGCCAGTCATTGGAGACGCGGTCACAGGCCTTCATTTCGGTTCCTACTCGCTGGTGATGCAACCGATTGCTGATGCATTTGCAGACCTTATGAAGCAGATGTCAGATCGTTTCATCTCTATTGACCCGAACATCCGGCCAAGCATACAGCCAGACATGGAAGTGTGGCGACAACGCCTGTGGGAATACGCGGAAAAAGCTGACCTGCTGAAAATCAGCGCAGAAGATGTCGACTATCTCTATCCTGGTCGTGATCATGAAGAGTTTGCCGATGCCCTGATAAAGGCGGGTACACAGCTCGTGGTGATTACCGATGGTTCAAGCGATGTCAAATGCTGGACTCAGAGTGGATTGTCCGTTACCAGGAGCCCGAGGGTGGGGAAGCTCGTCGACACGGTCGGCGCCGGTGATACCTTCCAGGCGGCACTGCTGACACGCCTCGCACAGTGGGGTGAACCGAAACAGGTCATCAGGTCACTCAGCTCCGAACAACTGGATGAATTGATGGGATTTGCCGTCACGGCAGCAGCCATTACATGTTCACGACGCGGTGCCGATTTACCGCGCCTCGACGAAGTATTGAAAGAGAGTAAAGATTAAACAAGATCATATTGGCCGGGAAGCGATATCAGATGACCTGGTTTCATTAGGCGGTGTTATGGTGACAATACAAGCTGTATCATTTCCCTGGTCGTACTTTTAACGGGTTGACTCAGGCCGGATTTGCACAATAACAGGGCTATCGATTATGAACGATTCTACCCAGCAATTACGATACGTCAGCCGTCTGACGAGAGATACTATTGCACTCGTACTCGCTGGAGGGCAGGGTTCAAGACTGCATGAGTTGACAGCATGGAGAGCAAAACCTGCCGTCTATTTCGGGGGGAAGTTCCGCATTATCGATTTCCCCATGTCCAACTGTCTGAACTCCGGGATTCGGCGCATTGGTGTGTTAACGCAGTACAAGGCGCATTCACTGATTCGTCACCTGGTTCAGGGCTGGAGTCACCTCAATTCTGCAACAGGTGATTTCCTTGAGATCCTTCCTGCTTCACAACGTGTTGGCGGTGAGTGGTACAAGGGCACTGCCGATGCCATCTATCAGAACCTCGACATTATCAGGACGCACATGCCCAAGTACGTGCTCGTCCTTTCAGGCGATCATATCTACAAGATGGACTATGGTCCGATGCTCGCCTTTCATGCAGAAAGCGGTGCCCAGATGACAGTCTCCTGTCTCGAGGTCCCTCTCGAAGAGGCCGCGAACGACTATGGCGTTATGAAGGTAGACGAGAATCAGCAGGTGATCGGTTTTGAGGAGAAACCTGCTGCACCGGAATCGATTCCGGGCCATCCGGATTTGTGCCTCGCATCCATGGGTAACTATGTGTTCGACACCGAGTTTCTCTTCGATGAACTGATTGCCGATGCCGATAACCCTGATTCGTCCCATGATTTCGGCAAGGACATCATCCCGTCCCTGATCAGTCGCAGCAAAGTGATGGCATATCCATTCAGGGACCCTGAGACCAATGAACGTGCTTACTGGCGCGACGTGGGAAACCTGGATGCTTTCTGGCAAGCGAACATGGAATTGATCAATGTAACTCCAGAACTCAATCTATACGATGACGATTGGCCGATCCTGACGCACCAGGAGCAGTTGCCACCAGCGAAGTTCGTCTTTAATGACAGCGAACGCCGCGGCATGGGAGTTGATTCAATGGTATCGGGTGGATGCCTGGTTTCCGGTGCCTACCTGGATCACACGCTGCTCTTCTCACACGTACGCGTATGCTCGTACTCAGAAGTCAGGTACTCGGTCGTATTGCCCGGTGTTGAAATTGGTCGCAACTGCAGGATTAACAAGGCGATTATTGACCGTGCATGCGTAATCCCTGAAGGGACAGTGATTGGTGAAGACAAAGAAGCTGACCTGGCACGCGGATTCAGGGTGACAGACAAGGGTGTGGTGCTGGTGACGCCTGACATGCTTGGCCAGTCAACGCATATGGCACGGTGACAAGGGACCGGGAAATGTGAAGATTAAATCAGCCTTGGATCGATTTAATCCTGGCAGTTATAGCGGCACACATTCATTCCAAGGAACTCCTCGTAGGCTTCCCCTGTGGTCAGCCACTTGTTCAGATAGTCAGCAACCTGGTCGTCGGGTAAACCTGTGCGGAGTTCACAATGCAGCCCGTAGGGGTATCGTGGCGCGCTCCTCGGTTCGGCAATCACCCGGGCATCTTCCACAAAGAGCGTGTATTCGGGTCGCTCACCGGGCATAGCGCAAAATGCAGCCGGGCCGAATTGATCAACCAGGCTGGCAACTTGCGCGTTAAATTCGGAGAGAGTGGGAGGGCTTTGACTCATCCAACTGCCGGGATCAGGCTAGTCTTCACCGATGACGCGTTCTTCACGCGGTGCAGTCAGTAGCGTTTCAGCTTCAATCTCATTTTTGGCGAAAATCATGCGGTATCTTTCGACATCACCGGATTCCTCGCGAAGTTGACGCACGTGCTGCTTTGCTTCACGATACTTCGCAAAGGTTTCGAGGTGCGTCAGAGTACGCGGTTTTTCGATTTCGTAAACAAAATAGGGCATGAGAAACCTCTTGTGTCATGCAATTCAGCCTGAGATTTTACACAAAAACTGTGACGAATAACGACTTTCACAACAGGGGAACAGCTACCTTGACGAAGGATAATAGAAAGAGGCACGCGTGGCTGATGCAAATTTTCGCATTTGCCGTACTTGTAGTGCTGCTTCAGCCGGCGTTTGCCAAGGTTCCTGCCGCACCTGCCATGACGCTCTACCAGTTTGCCGGGGATGCCAAAATCCCCTACTACAAGAAGGATCAATTCGCACGCAGCGGTAAAAAGAAGGTTGCTGGCAGCCTTGCTCAGGGCTCCTGGGTCGTTCCATGCCTGGTGATTCATAACGGCAAACCGCTGACAGCCAGCGATGGCACCCCGTATGTCGGTTTTGAGGTCCTGTTTGATGCAAACAAGGCTACCGCTGCCTCTACCAAGAGAAAAATGGATAAGATCGCCTCGCGTGAAGGCTTGATGGTGCAGAATCATCACTGCGACAGCAAAGTGAAATACGTGATGAATGCAAAACGCCTGGTGAATCGTACAAAACAGCCATTTTTTGCGCCCAAGGGTCACGGTGGCACACCGGCACGTGCAGAGAATGACTATGATGAAATTATTCGCACATTCCACAACTCCTCCCAGTGCGAAAAAGCCAACCGACATCTGACTGGCCGACGCGATGCGCTCGCTGATGCGTGGGAGAAATTCATTCACAAGAACAGGCGCAAGTGGTCGAATGACAAACTCAACAAGGCCAAGCACCTTGACTATGTCATGCGCACTGCAATTTACGAGGGGCACATCGGCAGGGGTTGTAGTGCCTACGGTGCCTGTGAGCGGAATATTATCGCCCTGTCGATTCGTAATCGTGTGATTGGCCAGTGCAGTTCAGCGCAAGGCTGTGGTTTCGAGGGGGATTTTCAGGGTGCTGCATCGGCCGTTTCCCAGTACAACATTTGGGATGCCTACCTGACCCAGACATCCGGGCTGACCTCCTGCTTTCTGCGCACCGATCTCGCAGACGAGGCACCATTTACCAAGTTACAGGCGATGTATTCACAGTCGGTAGGCGATATAAGTTCTATCCTGTTTGATTCTGAAGATGCGCTGCAGGAACGCTTTGTCGATACCGATTCGGCAGCCCTGACAAGCCTGCGCCACTACTATCATCCACCCGCCATGGGAGCCTGTTTTCCGAATCATGATGCAGTTGAATTTATCACCGCGGCAGCAGCGGGCAAGAACGGTGATTATATTCTTCTCGTCAACCAGCGTATCAAGGTCGATAAAGAGCAGGGTGATGGTTACAGCTTCAGGGACTTTCGCTACAAGCTCGATGATGGCGCAGATAAGGTGACCATCTCCGATACATACAAGGGTTTTGTAATTGACGGGCGTAAAGTCTCACTGAAAAAACCGACACGTTGCACACCCTATGGGGTATCGAGCAAGTGCCGCTTTAATAATGTCGAGCGCTACCGGAAGACACCTTTCTGGCTGAATAGCGGCAAGTTGGTTGAATTCAAATGCCGTGTCCGTGACATAGGCGAATTCTGTACCGGGGAAGCGCAAACGAAAAAAGTCAGTATTGGCGGAAAATGTGACATCGATATGATGCCTGTTGTCGGTGTCAGGTAGAAAGCTATTAATCAAGATGGACAGGGAGGTTGCGCTTGTCTGATGTAACCCTATTCTGGCACGACTACGAAACATGGGGTGTTGACCCAAGACGTGATCGTGCTTCCCAGTTCGCCGGCGTGCGTACAAACCTGGAACTGGAGATTGTTGGCAAGCCGGTGATGCACTACTGCAGGCCAACAGCTGACTTCCTGCCACATCCGGAGGCCGTTTTGGTTACCGGGATCACTCCGCAGAAGGCGTTTCGAGAAGGTCTTAACGAGGCAGAGTTTTTTCGTGCAATTCATGCAGAGCTGTCACTGCCGGGTACCTGTGGGGTTGGCTACAACAGTATCCGTTTCGATGACGAAGTGACCCGTTTCGGTCTCTATCGTAACTATTACGAGCCCTATGCACGCGAATGGCAGAACGGAAACTCTCGCTGGGATATTCTTGACCTGGTGCGTATGACCTTTGCACTTCGACCGGAAGGTATCGAGTGGCCGCAACGCGAAGACGGCAACGCCAGTTTTCGTCTTGAACACCTGACTGCGGCGAACGGTATTGATCACGAGGGTGCGCATGATGCGATGGTCGATGTCTATGCCACCATCGGCATGGCAAGACTGATTCGCCAACATCAGCCACGACTGTTCGACTACTACTTCGGTCTGCGTAAAAAAGCAGCCGTATCCAAGCTGATCGACGTGGCGACGGGCGCACCCTTCCTGCATGTCTCAGGTATGTATCCTGCCGAGCGTGGCTGCATCGGTGTGGTTATGCCGCTACTGACACACCCGGTCAACTCCAACGAGGTAATCGTTTTCGATTTGCGCCAGGATCCTGCTCAACTGCTCGAATCAAGTGTTGAGGAGTTACAGGAGAACCTGTTTACACCGAAAGCAGAGATGCCGGATGGTGTAGAACGTGTCGCTCTCAAGGGAGTGCATATCAACAAGTCACCGGCAGTGGCACCAATGGGAACACTGACACCCGAAGCGACTCAACGCTGGGAAATAGATCTAGACAAGATAGAGCAGCATCGCCAACAGATTCTGGACGACAGCACACTGACAGGGCGTCTTGAACAGCTCTACGGCGAGAAGCGGGATTTTGGTGAGGGAGATGCAGATTCTGCACTCTATGATGGCTTTTTAAACCAGGCCGATACACGATTGTGCCAGCAGGTGCTGGAGAGTTCGCCAACCGAGCTTGCCGGTTTACGTCCTGCATTCAAGGATGAGCGTCTACAGACTCTCTATTTTCGTTACCGTGCACGCAACTGGCCAGAATATCTCTCGGAAGAGGAGCAGCGACAGTGGGCAGATTTCTGCAGGGCACGCCTGTTTGACGGCGCATACGGCAGCACACTGACCATCGACGAGTTTTACCTGCGTATCGAGGCGATGCTCGAAGAGCGTCAGGATGAACGCACGGTCGGCCTTATGAAACATCTCGCGGCATGGCCGCAGGAACTGGGGTTCGCCTGAATAGCTAACGCTGTAGGAGGCTCGCCTCGGGCCGATCATCGCGGACCGGTTTTAGCTCCTGCAAAACCGGCACTTTCGCCATCCATGGCGGTCACGAGACGCCGCTCTTAGTCCTTAGTCCACTCACTCAACGCATCAATAATCTTCTGCGCTTGCTCCTTGCTGGAGATGTTGAACTTGGACTTTTGCTGGTACTGGCCATTGCGCTTCTGGTAGCGGCGGATGGTGTACTTGTCAGCACCGTACTCTTCCTTGCTGCGATTCCACTCCTGGAAACGGTAGATGATGGTCGTCCACGCGCCTTTTGTCAGGATTTGCTTGTCGAGTTCCTTAACGACGTCAATGCCATCCTCGCTCCAGTTTACTGTTAGTTCGTCAGGTGTTTCTGCCATTGGATCTGTCTCTGTAAAAATTTGTCGAAGTGTAACCCGAATAGCGCTTCACTTGTACTACCCAGCTTGTATACTGTGCGCATGATTACAAAAATTCTCCTGACCATCGCGGTCATCATTGTCGTAATGCTGATGTTTCGTCGCAAAGCGCCCCGGAGTGGTCCGCAGACCATTGAAACAAATGACAACAAACGTGCATTGAAGATTGCAGCGGTGGTTGCCCTTGGTGTGATGATCGCAGGTGCTGCATTATGGATGCTGACCAGCTGGCGTGATGCCACAGAAATTGTCGAAGTGCGCGTGGTGAATTCACAGACCGGTGACAGCGTTCTTTACCAGGCTCATCGTAACGATATCGATGATCGATCCTTCCGGACCGTCAAAGGTGTGCGTGTCGTACTCGCCGAGACCGAGCGCCTCGAGGTCAGCGACGAGGGCCGATATTAAAGGCGACCGATAGCCGGTTTTCGCTGCTGCAGTTCTTCTCGACCAGGTGGGGGAGGCTTGGCGAAAAGAGGTAGACATCTCCGGTTTGCGGCGTCAGCCTGTGTGTGTTATCACCAGCAGGGAAGACAATATCACCCGACTCATCAGGCACTTGCAGGTAGCAGACGCCTGAAAGAAGTTCATCGTTCTCTTCGTGTGTATGCAGGCTGGTGGTATGCCCGGGTCCCATCAGGTTGAACCAGTAACCAAGTTGTAATTCTGCTTCTGTGCCGAGCCGTTGCCTGGCAAGATCGAGCAGGAAAACAGAGAGCTGATCCATCTCGGGAAACCTGGATTTGTCCGGGTAGATATTTTCGAAACGACCGTCAAAGTGGTGGGTCTTGTTGGTTGACTCATCATCAAGCAGCTGCTCAAAGCGTTGCCGAACAGCATCAAGCAGTTGCAAGTTATTGATATGGTGACAGCTGACACCGGTATTATCAGGTGAACTCATAGCAGCAGAAAATGTCTTGGAAGTAAGTTGGTAAAACAAATAATCAATATGCGAAAGTCAATTTTACACCTGCTTGCCATTGCTGCGCTATCCCTGTCAGCACAGGCCCAGGCGGCTGAGCGTCTCGACTACATCGTCAAGCAGAAGGGCGCAGTGACTCTCTACGGCTGGATGTCGCTTGCCGACGCAACCATCACGACTGATCGGAAGAAGCGCTGTGCTGATACGCAATGCACCCTCACCGAGGTACGCATGTCATCGGAGAATCACAGCCTGCTGGAATCATTGGCGCCGACACGTTTTCTCTTCCGCAGTGCATATCTGGAAAATCCGCCACAGTCACTCTCCTTTGAAAAACGCCAAAATAAAAATGGCAAGAAGTATCAGCCTTATGGTTACAAGCACAGTTTCTCGGTGCGTTCTGCAGATGGCCGTACAATCGACAGGTATGAACTTGCCAGCAAGGGGGATAGCTTGCCAGGTGAGGCCAGGCGCTACCTTGAACCTTCTGCACCGGACAACATTGAACCAATGGTGAGGAAGCAGAAGAGTAAACCCTTGGTAAATGGCGCACTGGATCGCTGGGCCCTGATCCAGCATTTGCGTTCTGTTGCACTCGATGACGGCTACAGCCAGGAGTTTGCGGGCACCGATGGCAGCCATCAACTTAGGTACAAGGTTAATCTGGAGAAATCTGTTTCGCTGACGATTCACGGTAAAAAGCAGGCGTGCTGGAAACTGGTTATTAATGAGAAGGATATCGGCAGAAATCAAAAACAGCCTCCTCTCTACCTGTGGATCAGCAAAAGCGCCGATCGTCTGCCGTTGCAGTTGGAAATGCCCAGTGATCAAGGGCGTATCCGGTTTGAACTGACCAGTTCCTGAGTGTAGATTCCACAACATTGTCTTACCGGCCTTGAGCCGGTATCCATGTGTATGCTGTTCCTGATGGACCCCGGATCAGGCCCGGGATGGCGAAATTGGCGCCCGGGATGGCGAAAATGGTGTCCGGGATGACGAAATTACTGCCGGGTTCAGGCTACAGAGAGAATATCGTCATAACAGATTCAAATTGTGCAAATGTCCCGACTTCTGGAACAATCGGGAGATTATTTTTTTCGGAGACCTGTTGAATGCCTTCACTGATACTGCCATTTCGTGCCTTGAGCCCCGTTGAGGGACGTGCTGATGATGTCGTTGCGCCGCCCTATGATGTGATGAATGCCGACGAGGCGAGAGCCATGGCAGAGGGCCGTCCATGGAGCTTTCTGCATATCTCACGTCCGGAGATCGACCTGCCGCAGGGCACTGATCCCTATGCACCTGAAGTCTATAGCAAGGCACGCGAGAATCTCGATCACATGATCGCAGAATCGATTCTCAAGCGTGACGACACAGCTTGTTACTACGCCTATCGCCTGGTGATGGGCGAGCATGTACAGACAGGACTGGTTGCTGTTGCCTCTGTAGATGCGTATGACATTAATCGTGTCAGGAAGCATGAGCTGACCCGGCCGCAGAAAGAGGATGACAGGGTGCGCCAGATCGAAGCCTTGAACGCACAAACCGGTCCGGTGTTTCTCTCTTATCGTGCTGACACGGTTGTCGATACCATTTTGCTGGAGACCAGTAAGACGACTCCGGATGTTGATGTGACTGCGGCCGATGGCGTGCAGCACAGTTTGTGGGTAATTAGCGATACTGCAGCGATTGAGAAACTGACCGGTGCATTTGATGCAATGGATGCTGTCTATGTTGCCGACGGGCATCACCGTTCCGCAGCGGCAAGTCGTGTTGCACACAGCCGCCGTGAACAGGGTGCTGCCGGCACGGAAGCAAGCCATGACTATTTCCTTTCGGTACTGTTTCCTCACGACCAGGTGCAGATTCTCGATTACAACCGGGTCATCCGTGACCTCAATGGGCTTGATGAAAGCGCCTTCCTCGATGCCGTCGCACAGAATTTCGTCGTTAATGAGTCTGCCGATTCGGTCAAGCCGCACAGCCCGGCAGAGTTCGGTATGTATCTTGCAGGTAACTGGTATCACCTCGCACTGCCGCCTGAAAAAATCCCACAGGATCCTGTTGCCAGGCTCGAGGTGAGCCTGCTGGGAGACAACCTGATCGATCCTATTCTCGGGATCACTGATCAGCGCCGTGACAATCGCATCGATTTTGTTGGTGGTATTCGCGGCATGGAAGGTCTTGAAGCGCGCGTTGATTCGGGAGAAATGGCGGTTGCATTCTCTCTCTATGCGACCACCATGGAGGCGCTCATGGCAGTTGCAGACGCCGACGAGATCATGCCGCCTAAAACAACCTGGTTTGAGCCCAAACTGGCTGACGGTTTGATCAGCCATGTTCTCGACTGAGTCATGGTCAGCAGGGCGAAACGTTTTCCGAATGACCGTCTGGACCAGGCCGCAGTAAAAGCCTGGTGCGACAGCTTGCCGAAGGCAACAGATGAGAAAGCCCGCAAGGGGCTTCTTCATGCGGTAGAGCTGTGCTTCGAACTGCTCGCAGAGCTCCAGGACAGAACCGGTGAACAGCTCTCACTCTATGCCATGCAAGTGGCTGACCTTCTGGTTCAGCTGGAGATGGATGACGAGACAGTGAGCGCAGCGCTGCTCTATCGTATTGTCGGCAATGATCTGAAAACACAGGAAGAGATTGAAGCGATTTTTGGTGCCATGGTAGCAGGCCTGGTCAAGGATCTTCTGCTGATCCAGCAGCTCTCTCCCGGTGTGCTCACTGGCCGTGAAGAGAAGGGCGAGGAGCACAGTGAGAACCTGCGTCGTATGCTGCTGGGTATCTCATCTGATGTACGTGCGGTTCTGATCTTGCTTGCCGAGCGTGTTCACCTGATGCGCAGGCTCTCCCATCTCGATGAAAATTATCAGTCCCAGTTCAGCCGTAATACACGGGATATCTTTGCGCCGCTGGCGAATCGCCTTGGCGTGTGGCAACTCAAGTGGGAGCTTGAGGACCTGTCGCTGAGATATCTTGAACCTGAGCAATACCGCTCGATTGCCAAGCAGCTTGAGGAGCGGCGCGATGAGCGCATCGCCTACATCAAGCATGCAGTCGCGATGCTGGAGGATGCTTTCAGCGAGAATGACATTCGTGCCGACATCAGCGGGCGTCCCAAGCATCTTTACAGTATCTGGAAGAAAATGTACCGCAAGCAGTCGGGCTTCGAGCATATTTTCGACGTTCGAGCCGTGCGAGTACTGGTCGATAGCGTTGCAGACTGTTATGCGGCACTCGGTATTGTGCACAGCATCTGGAAACATATTCCGCGGGAGTTTGACGACTATATCGCGACCCCCAAGGCCAACCTCTACCAGTCGATTCACACGGTTGTCGTTGGCCCGGATGAGAAGCCACTCGAGATCCAGATCCGTACGCATGAGATGCACTCCCATGCCGAGCATGGTGTTGCCGCGCACTGGCGTTACAAGGAACAGAAAGGCAGCAGCGATGATCTCGAGCGTCGCATCAGCTGGATGCGGCAGTGGCTTGAGCAGCGCGAACCCGAAAGTGAACAAGAGAGCAGTCTTCTGGCCAGCGATGTGCACCAGGATTATGAACAGACCCAGGTCTATGTGCTGACACCGCAAGGCAAAGTGATCGAGTTGCCAAATGGCTCAACTCCAGTAGATTTTGCCTACGCAATTCACTCCAGTGTCGGCCATCGCTGCCGTGGCGCACGCATCGATGGTCATATCGTGCCTCTCAATACGCCACTTGAAAGTGGCCAGACTGTCGATATTCTGACTCACAAGGAGGAGCGACCGTCACGTGACTGGATGAGTCCTCACCTTGGCTATATCAAAACCTCTCGTGCGCGCAATCGCGTCAAGAGCTGGTACCGGCACCAGGATTTCGACAGCCATGTCGAGATGGGTAAGGCGAGCCTTGAACGAGAGTTGACGCGACTCGGTTTTGAACGTCCGGAGCTGGCAAAAATTGCTCCTGAATTTAACCTGAAAGGGGTGGATGATCTCTATGCTGCGATTGGACGCGGTGACGTTTCACCCGTACAGATCGCTGGCTGGCGCCATCGAGAGGAACGCGAGAAGAAACCCAAAAAGACAGTTAAGAAACGTCAGCAACGTGGAAAATCAACACACGGTGCAAGTGCAGACATTACCGTCGATGGAATCGATGACCTGATGACGCATCTTGGCAAGTGCTGCAAGCCGGTACCCTCGGATTCCATCATCGGGTACATCACGCGTGGACGCGGGGTTACCGTGCACCGTAGCGACTGTTCAGTTGTGCGCCACATGAAAGAGGATGATCGTGCACGTCTTGTCGATGTGCGCTGGGGTGATGAAGGAGAGGATGCAGCATTCGAGGTTGATGTGCGGGTGGTTGCTCTCGATCGCAAGGGCCTGATGCGTGATGTGACGTCACTCTTTTCCAACGAGGAGATTGATGTCACCGGCATCAATAGTCACTCGGACAGGAGGCATCAAAAAGCGATTATGCGTTTCTCCCTGCAGATTGATAATGTCGGGCAACTTAGCCGGATTATCGATAAGCTGGCGCAGCTGCCGGATGTCGTGGAAGTGTCACGAATTACCTGATTTCGGCAACAGCAGAAGAGTGGTGTGCGCAACCCTGTCATGCAGGCTCTCGCGTTCGCGATTGAACAGCATCCAGATGCTGCTGATACCAAAAAACAGAATGCCGATCAGGAGTCGTAAGCTGGCCTTTACATAATTGATACCTTCTTCAGGTTTCTCCTTGTCGACCACGCGGATACGCCATGCACGCATACCGAGAGTCTGCCCGCCGTGGGTCCAGAACCAGAGATAGAAGCCGAAAATGACAAGGCACCAAATAGCCCATAAGATGAACTTTGCAGTCGCATGATCGCCAATAACATCAATGCCGAATATCAGTTGCGCAGGGAAGGTCACAAGGGTTGTTGCAAGAAGTAATAGTCCAAACAATAGTACAAGGTCATACCCGAAAGCAGCGAGTACTCTCGGGAGGCCCGGATGCATGTGATTTGTAGCTGTCATGGTTTTGATAAATCCCGTTTATCGCTTACACTGTGAACCAGATAACTATAAAGAGTTCACTGGTTGCCTGTTGGTTCGGCCAGAGAAACATTAATAAGCTAAACATTAACAAATTCAGGTTGGATAACCATATATGATACGCGTCCTCGTCGTAGACGACCATCAACTGGTTCGCAACGGTTTCAGCCAGTTGCTTTCCCAGGCATCCGATATTGAGGTAGTTGGCCAGGCAGAAAATGGCGAAGAGGGTGTGCGTGTGTACGGGGAACTTGAACCGGACGTGGTACTGATGGATATCCAGATGCCTGTGCTCGATGGTATCGAGGCGACCCGCAAGTTGCAACGCATATACGACACCTGCAATGTCGTGATTCTCTCATCGGTTGAAACAGATCCCTTTCCTTTGCAGGCGCGTGATGCCGGTGCAATTGGTTTTCTCTCCAAGCGCTGTACCATCGATGAACTGTGTGCGGCGGTCAGAAATGCCAGTGCAGGACTGCCCTATATCTCGACTGAAATCGCCCAGCGCCTGGCATTGAGTAAAATCGATGGTGGTGATTCCCTGCTGGACACAATTTCTCCACGCGAAATGCAGGTGTTACTGTTGGCGACCCGTGGTTCACGCAATAAGGATATTGCTGAAGAGATGAATATTAGCGAAAAAACCGTCAGTACCTACAAGCAGCGACTCTACGAAAAACTGGGCGTGAAGAATGATGTCGAAATGGCGCATTACGCCCTGCGTCATCACCTGATCGAGGTGAAATGATCACACCAGATGCGGCTGCCTGCCGCAAGTGCGAACGCCTGGCAAATTTTCTCGACGAGGTTAAAAAAGATAACCCCGACTATTTTTGCCGACCTGTCCCTTCATTTGGTGAGCCCGATGCCGGTTTGCTGATCGTTGGACTGGCACCCGGTATGCACGGTGCCAATGCCACCGGGCGTCCCTTTACCGGTGATTATGCGGGCGAACTTCTTTACCAGACCCTGTATAAATATGGCTTCTCTACTGCAGCAGAGAGCCTCTCTGCAGATGATGGCCTGCAGTTACTCAACTGTCGTATTACCAACGCAGTGCGATGCCTGCCACCACAGAACAAACCGGTCGGTGCCGAGGTGAATAACTGCAATGATTTTCTCGCCCTTGAACTTGCCAATTTACCTGCAGACGGGGTTGTCATCGCGCTTGGCACCATTGCGCACAAGGCCGTGATTCGTGCCTTGGGCAAGAAGCAGAAAGAGTTCCCGTTT
This sequence comes from Solemya velum gill symbiont, assembly GCF_002020255.1. Lineage (NCBI taxonomy): Bacteria > Pseudomonadati > Pseudomonadota > Gammaproteobacteria > Solemya velum gill symbiont. The sequence goes on from NZ_MPQG01000016.1 coordinate 29,761, forward strand.
GCACATGCAGCCAGCCATGAACTGGGTGCAGGAAAGCACCTGCTTGATTCGTATCACTGCAGTCGCTACAACACTCAGACAAAACGCCTGACAACAGAGATGTTTGAAGATGTGTTCCATACTGCGAAGGAACTGCTAGGTCACTAGGGGAGGGTGCAGCATGAGTGAAGAGAGCAGCGCCTTCGATCATCGGGCTTTTCTTGCACGTCTTACTTCTCGTCCGGGTGTCTACCGTATGCTGGATGCGAATGGTGACCTGCTATACGTTGGCAAGGCAAAAAATCTCAAGCGCAGGGTTTCTAGCTATTTTACGCGCGCTAATAGTCGTCGTATTCAGTTGATGGTGGCGCAGATCGCCTCAATCGAGACCACGGTAACCAATACCGAGGCCGAGGCGCTGATCCTCGAAAACAATCTCATCAAGTCTCTCAAGCCGCGTTACAACATTCTGCTGCGTGACGACAAGAGCTATCCATATATCTATCTCTCGGCAGATGAGTTTCCACGCCTCTCTTTTCATCGTGGCACACGTGCTGCAAAGGGGCGATACTTCGGTCCATACCCCAGCAGCGGCGCGGTACGTGAAACCCTGAGCCTGCTGCAGAAGGTGTTCCCGGTGCGTCAGTGTGACGAGAGTTACTATCGCAATCGTACGCGTGCCTGCCTGCAGCACCAGATCAAGCGTTGTACTGCGCCATGTGTCGGCCTGATCACTAAAAAAGATTACCAGGCAGATGTTGATAACACGGTCAGGTTTTTGGAGGGCAGGGCGTCTGAGGTTATCGATGACCTGACAGAGCAGATGGATGTAGCAGCAAAGCAGCTCGACTATGAAACAGCTGCCGCTTTTCGCGACAGGGTTATCAGCCTGCGCAAAATCCAGGAGCGTCAGTATGTCAGCGGTGAAAAGGGTGATCTCGATATCATCGCGGCAGCAAGCGAGGCCGGAAAGGTCTGTATCCAGGTGTTCAGTATTCGTGGCGGCCGCAACTTGGGCAATCGCAGCTATTTCCCGCGTGCTTCGGCCGAGGTTCCGCTTGAGCAGGTTGTTTCAGCCTTTCTGGCACGCCACTATATCGACCGGCCGGTACCATCCTCGTTACTGGTCTCGGTTGAACCCGAAGATGCTGAACTGTTGGCCGAGGTCTTTTCACAACAGGCGGATCGCAAGGTGAAAATCCAGTCTCGTGTGCGTGGTGAGCGTCTGCGCTGGATGCGGCTGGCGCAGGAGAATGCCAAAACAGCACTTGCTGCGCGCATTGCAGATCGCCTCGGCGTCCGTGAACGCTACGAGGCACTGCAGGATGCACTTGGCCTGGAGGAGATTCCCGAACGCATGGAGTGCTACGACATTTCGCATACCTCGGGTGAGAAAACCGTTGCCTCCTGCGTGGTGTTCGATCAGCAGGGCCCGCTCACTTCCGAGTACCGCCGTTTCAATATCAGGACGACGGACATTGGCGATGATTATGCAGCCATGGCCGAGGCAATCGAGCGCCGTTTTCTGCGTATCAGGAAAGGCGAGATCAAGATGCCCGACCTGCTGGTAATCGATGGTGGCAAGGGGCAGATCAGCCGCGTGCATGAGCAGCTCGTAAGTCTTGGTGTTGGCGATGTACAGCTACTCGGTATCGCCAAGGGGCCAGACCGGAAACCGGGTATGGAGCAGCTCTTCTTGTTCGGCACAGAGAGACCCCTTATACTGAATTCAGCCTCGCCAGCCCTGCACCTGCTGCAGCAAATTCGTGATGAAGCGCATCGATTTGCAATTGCCGGTCACCGCCAGCGTCGTGCAAAAGCGCGTCAGCAGTCGGTCCTCGAGGGTATCGAGGGAATAGGTGCCGGGCGCAGACGTGACCTGCTACGTCATTTCGGAGGCTTGCAGGAACTGGAACGGGCCGGTGTTGAGGATATTGAGGCAGTCAAGGGAATCAGTACTGCACTGGCAAAACGAATTTACGACTATCTACACGGCGACTGATCCAACCATGCAATGGAATCTACCAAACATTCTTACCCTGTTACGTATCCTGTTGATACCGGTTCTGGTATTCGTCTTTTTCCAGGAGCAGCCATGGGCTCGCCTGGCAGCGGCAATCATTTTCATTGTCGCAGCCCTTACAGACTGGTTTGATGGCTATCTTGCCAGGCAACTGGAGCAGACTTCCAAGTTCGGTGCATTTCTCGACCCGGTGGCCGACAAGCTGATGGTTGCTGCGGCACTGGTGCTGCTGGTTTCCGCAGATCCGAGAGTCGGGGTGACAGTTGCAGCAGTCGTTATAGTCGGGCGTGAAATTACCATCTCCGCACTGCGCGAATGGATGGCTGAGCTGGGTGGGCGCACCACCGTGGCTGTCAGCATGATTGGTAAATTCAAGACCGCGGCTCAGATGATCGCCATCTCCCTGATGCTGTGGCAGTCGGACCTGTTCGGATTGCCCATTTACCAGCTTGGCCTGGTACTGCTTTACATCGCCGCGGTACTGACTATTTGGTCAATGATCGCTTACTTGCGCGCTGCGTGGCCGATCCTGAAGCAGTGACTAATGATGACCAATCGCCGCGCTTGTGTCATAATCGCCCGCTGTTGAAGCTGATTCAGGGCCGAATAATTCAAAACAAGCCCTGACTCTACCGTTTTATTTGAAAATTCTGAGAGATACCAATGAGTTTTTTTATTTCTGAAGCCCTGGCACAGGCGCCTGCCGCTGCCGCTGATGCACCCGGATGGCAAGGCCTGATTTTTCCACTTGGCCTGGTTGTTATATTCTACTTCTTCCTGATTCGTCCACAGATGAAGCGTGCCAAAGAGCACAAAAAACTGGTCGATGAGTTGCAGAAAGGTGATGAGGTCCAGCTGCAGGCTGGCATGATGGGTAAGATTACCGATCTCACTGACGTGGCTATCGATGTTGAAGTAGCTGAAGGCATCGTCCTCAAGTTCCGCCGTGCAGCGGTTGAGGCTGTTCTGCCAAAGGGCTCGTTGAAAGAGATGTGAGTCCCGGAGCCCGCAGTCAGCGGGCTCTATTTTATTACCGACTGATTACCTGACGAGCTGTAGGCCATGAACCACTATCCATTATGGAAGAATATGCTGGTCGTGGCGGCGATAATTTTCGCTGCCCTCTACGCATTGCCCAACCTGTTTGGGCAAGATCCCTCGATCGAGATCTCTTCATCCGGCAAGAGTGAGATTACACAAGGATCACTGACACAATTCACATCACTGATTGAAGGCGACGGAGTTACGATCAAGCGCACAGACTTGCTTGAAGATCGTGCTTTGATGCGTTTCAACAGTAACGAGGATCAACTCAAGGCCAAGGAGCGCCTCGAGTCAGTACTTGCGAGTGAATATAATGTAGCGCTTAACCTCGCTGCGGATGTTCCCGGATGGTTGTCGTCACTCGGCGCAGAACCGATGAATCTCGGCCTCGATCTTCGCGGCGGTATCCATGTCCTCATCGATGTCGATATGGACTCGGCTATCGAGAAAGCGCTGGAAGGTTATGAAGGCGATATCCGTACCCTGTTACGCGAGGCCAAACTCCGTTACACCTCCGTCAAGGCAGGTGAAAATGGCGTCCTGATCCGCTTTAAGGATGAGGAACAGCGTGACCAGGCCGAGCTCAAGGTCGGCAATGAATTTCGTCAGCTCAAGTTATTCACCGATGACGATGGTGCAAACTTCACACTGACTGTTAATCTGACAGAAGCAGATCGTCGCGCCATCAGCAAGTTTGCTCTGGAGCAGAACATCACCACGCTGCGGAATCGTGTTAACGCGCTGGGTGTTTCCGAGCCCGTGATTCAGCAGCAGGGCGATCGCCGCATTGTTGTTCAATTGCCCGGCGTTCAGGATCCGGGTCGAGTCAAGGATATTCTGGGTGCAACAGCAACCCTCGAGTATCGTCTTGCAGATACCAAGCACAGTGTTGCAGATGCACTTGAGGGCCGTATACCTGTTGGCTCAAAGCTTTACTACGAGCGCAACGGACAGCCCATTCTTCTCAAGCGTAGCGTGATTGTTACGGGTGACAATATTACCGACGCATCCTCAGGTCTTGACCAGCAGAACGGTACTCCCGCAGTTTTTGTTAACCTTGACGGCAAGGGCGCCAAGCGCATGCGCAAGGTGACCACCGATAATGTCGGTCAGCCAATGGCGGTTGTCTTTATCGAGAACCGTATCGAGGGACGCGATGCTGAAGGCAAGCCGATCAAGCGCAAGGTTGAGGAAGTGATCAGCGTTGCCAATATCCGCGAGCCTTTTGGTCGCCGTTTTCAGACAACAGGTCTCGACAGCACAGAGGAAGCGCGTAATACGGCACTGCTGCTGCGTGCCGGTGCACTTGCAGCGCCTATCGATATCGTCGAGGAGCGCACAGTTGGTCCAAGCCTTGGTCAGGACAATATCGACCAGGGTTTCAGGTCAGTTGTCATCGGTCTTATCCTCGTCATGATCTTTATGGGTATCTACTACCGTCTCTTTGGCCTGCTGGCTAACGTAGCACTGATGTTTAACCTGGTGATGATTGTTGCCGTGTTATCTCTGCTGCAGGCGACCCTGACACTGCCGGGTATTGCCGGTATCGTCTTGACCGTTGGTATGGCGGTTGATGCAAACGTACTGATTTTCGAGCGTATCCGAGAGGAGATCAGGGCGGGAAGCACGCCACAGGCAAGCATCCATGCAGGTTACGAGAAGGCATTTTCAACCATCGTTGATGCCAACATCACAACCCTGATTGCCGCGGTACTGCTGTTCAGCTTCGGTAACGGCCCTGTCAAGGGTTTTGCCGTGACACTCTTCATCGGTATCCTGACATCCATGTTTACCGCCATTATCGGTACACGCTCCGTGGTCAACCTGATCTACGGCGGCAAGCGTGTCACCAAACTTTCAATCTGAGGGCTGACTGATGAATTTGTTTAAAAAACAGCCGCAGATCAATTTTATGGACAAGCGCCAGATCGCCATGGTGGTGTCCGGTTTCCTGTTGGTCTCTGCGATTATCCTGTTGATTGTGCGTGGTATTAATTTCGGTATCGATTTCACTGGCGGTACACTCGTCGAGGTGGGTTATCCGGAGGCGGTTGAGCTCAGTGAAGTGCGTGGCCATCTCGAAGGGGCCGGTTATGGTGATGCCATCGTGCAGCAGTTTGGTACACCGCGCGATATCCTGGTTCGCCTGGCGCCGCGTGTCGGCGTATCAGACAAGACGCTCTCCAATGATGTTTTCAAGACACTCAACACGGAATCCGGAGCTGAACTCGAGCTTCGCCGTGTCGAATTCGTCGGCCCGCAAGTGGGTGATGAACTGACAGAAGATGGCGGCCTGGCAATGCTCTACACGCTGATCGCTATCTCTATTTACGTCATGCTGCGTTTTGAATGGCGCTTCTCTATTGGTGCCTTGATAGCACTGGTGCATGACGTGGTGATTACCATCGGGCTGTTCTCGCTTCTGCAGATGGAATTCGATCTGCCGGTTTTGGCAGCGCTTCTCGCTGTAATCGGTTACTCGTTAAACGATACCATTGTTGTCTACGACCGTATTCGTGAAAACTTCCGCAAGATGCGCAAGGGGTCACCGCAGCAGATTATTGATACGTCGCTGAACCAGACGCTCTCGCGTACGCTTGTCACATCGCTGACAACCATGTTGGTGCTGCTGGCACTCTTCTTCCTTGGTGGTGAGATTATCCACGGCTTTGCATTCGCGCTCCTGGTTGGCGTGATCGTCGGTACTTACTCATCCATCTTCGTAGCGAGTGTTGCCGTACTGATGCTGGGTATCAACAAGGAAGACCTGATGCCGGTCAAGAAAGAGGGTGCAAAGATCGACGATATGCCCTGAGTACAATACAGGTATTCATTCCGTCACCCCGGGCTTGATCCGGGGTTGACAGGAAATATTGCACGGAAGGATGTAGAGGCGGTGGATGCGCCGGAGTGTTCAGCTCTTATGCTTTTGGCAGTGCAACTTTTGGCTTTTTGGCATTGCGGCGAAAGAAGACGGCAACATGGCCAATGGTCTGCACCAGGTCGGCACCGCAGGTTTCGCCGATCTCCTCAATCATCGCCTTCTTGTCTTCACGGTCCGCACCGCTGATTTTCACCTTAACCAACTCATGGAAGTCGAGAGCAATCTCAAGTTCGTTGAAAACATTTTCACTGAGGCCGTGCTGGCCGACTGTGACAACGGGCTTCAGGTGGTGCGCCAGGCTGCGCAAGTGACGTTTCTGGGAGGCTGAAATGGTCATATTGGACTCGTGTGAAGGGGGCAATTGCCTTGCATTAAAGGATCAGGCAGCGCATTCTACCCCAACTGGCTGAGAAATCAGCAATTATTATCCAGGTAGATAGAAGAATTGGCTAGGTCAAAAAGCAGCGGGCGCTGGATGCAGCGCCATGTCAACGATCACTATGTAAAGCAGGCACAACGTGAAGGTTATCGTTCACGTGCGGCTTACAAGTTGTTGGAAATATTGGAAAAAGACCGTCTGATCAAACCCGGTATGGTGGTGGTTGATCTCGGTGCGGCCCCAGGTGGCTGGAGCCAGGTCGCTGCAAAACTGGTCGGCGATGAAGGCCTGGTTTTCGCTCTTGATATTCTGCCCATGGATGCACTTCCCGGCGTGACTGTCATCGAGGGTGACTTTACCGAAAAGAAGCCACACGATGCGCTTGTTGAGGCACTCGGTGGTCGCCAGGTTGATATTGTAATTTCCGACATCGCCCCCAATATTACAGGGATGGCCGTAATTGATCAGCCGCGCTCGATGTATCTGTGCGAACTGGCGCTCGATTTTGCGTGCAATAACCTCAAGCCTGGCGGCGATTTTATCGCAAAAGTGTTTCAGGGAGAGGGATTTGACGAGTTTTACAGGGAGTTGCGTAGCAATTTCCAACGCGTGGTAACCAGAAAACCACAAGCATCACGTGCGAAAAGTCGCGAAGTTTACGTAGTCGCGCGCGGATTAAAGGTATAATCTTGTACTTATGCAGGATCGAAAATGTCCGGAATTGGAACCGGAACGAGGAATTAAACATTGAGTGATATGGCAAAAAACCTGATACTTTGGGTCGTCATCGCAGTAGTGCTGATGTCGGTTTTTAACAGCTTCACCCAGTCGCCCGGTTCTTCCGGCGATGTGAGCTATTCCGACTTTATCACCTGGGTCAACGACGACAAGGTCAAATCTGTCAAGATGGATGCTTATGGCCGTTCTATCGACGGTGTTCTGCATGATGGCCAGCGCTTTCATACTGACAGCCCGGGTGACGATGGACTCATCAGCGACCTGCTGAAGAATAATGTCGAGTTCAGTGCCGAAGCACTCGATCCGCCATCCATGTGGGAACAGTTGCTGCTTAACCTGCTGCCACTCTTCATTCTTATCGGTATCTGGATTTTCTTCATGCGCCAGATGCAGGGCGGTGGTGCCGGCAAGGGCGCTATGTCGTTCGGAAAAAGCAAAGCCCGCATGCTCAACGAGGACCAGATCAAGGTCACCTTTGCTGACGTAGCTGGTGCCGACGAAGCCAAGGAAGAGGTTGTCGAGATGGTCGACTTCCTGCGTGATCCATCCAAGTTCCAGAAACTGGGCGGCAAGATTCCCAAGGGCGTGCTGATGGTCGGTGCACCCGGTACAGGTAAAACCCTGCTCGCACGTGCTATTGCCGGTGAAGCCAAGGTTCCTTTCTTTACAATTTCAGGTTCCGACTTTGTCGAGATGTTTGTCGGTGTCGGTGCCTCGCGTGTTCGTGACATGTTTGAACAGGCCAAGAAACACGCGCCATGCATTATCTTTATCGATGAGATCGATGCTGTCGGTCGCCATCGTGGCGCTGGCCTCGGCGGCGGACACGATGAACGCGAACAGACACTCAACCAGCTGCTGGTAGAGATGGATGGTTTCGAAGGTAACGAGGGCGTTATCGTCATCGCTGCGACCAACCGTCCTGATGTACTCGACCCTGCACTGCTGCGTCCGGGCCGTTTCGACCGCCAGGTGGTGGTTCCAATGCCCGATATCCGTGGCCGTGAACAGATTCTCAAGGTGCACCTGCGCAAGGTGCCTGCCGGTGACGATGTTAATGCGGGCATAATTGCTCGCGGTACCCCCGGTTTCTCCGGCGCCGATCTCGAGAACCTCGTCAACGAGGCCGCTCTCTTTGCTGCGCGTTTCAACAAGCACAGCGTCGACATGGATGACATGGAGAAGGCGAAGGACAAGATCATGATGGGCGCCGAGCGCCGTTCCATGGTAATGAACGAAGATGAGCGCCGCCTGACGGCCTACCACGAGGCAGGTCATGCCATCGTTGGTCTCAACGTGCCGAAGCATGATCCGGTCTACAAGGTGAGCATCGTGCCACGCGGCCGTGCCCTGGGCGTGACCATGTTCCTGCCTGACGAGGACAAGTACAGCCACAGCAAGGAGTATCTCGAAAGCCAGATCTCCAGCCTGTTTGGCGGACGTATTGCTGAAGAGATGATCTTCGGTCCTCAGAGTGTGACCACTGGTGCTTCGAATGATATCGAACGCGCGACAGACCTTGCTCGCAATATGGTCACCCGCTGGGGTCTCTCTGAGCGCCTTGGCCCGCTTGCCTACGGTGAGGAGGAGGGAGAGGTTTTTCTTGGTCGTTCGGTAACCACGCACAAGAATGTTTCGGATGATACCGCGCATGCGATCGATGAAGAGATCCGTGCATTTATCGACCGTAACTATGATCGCGCCGAGACCATTCTTAAGGAAAATACTGACAAGCTGCATGCGATGTCTGATGCCCTGATGAAGTACGAGACCATCGACAAGAAGCAGATTGAAGACATCATGTCGGGCAAGACTCCGCGTCCGCCCGAGGGTTGGACAGAACCCGATGATGATCAATCAGGTTCGGGGCAATCGGCTGCCAGCAAGGATGAAGACGTCAGCGATGAAAAAGGTGCCAAAAAAGATGACGGCACCATTGGCGATCCTGCAAGCCAGCACTAACAGTCCGGGCTGCCGGTCCTGAACCGGCAGCCCGTTTTTATTTGATGCAACTCAACTGTCTCAATCATGTCATTGACCTGTCATCCCCGCAGGTCATGGGTATTCTCAACGTTACTCCCGACTCCTTCTCTGATGGCGGTGCTTTTACTCAACTGGATAAAGCGCTGTTGCAGGCGGAGCAAATGGTCTCTGCCGGTGCAGCCATTATTGATATCGGTGGTGAGTCGACGCGACCCGGTGCCAAGGCCGTTACCCAACAGCAGGAACTCGACCGGGTACTGCCTGTCATAGAAGCTGTCTCACAGCGTCTGGATACACCTGTTTCTATCGACACAAGTAAAGCGGTAGTGATGAAAGAGGCAGTTGCCGCAGGCGCATCCTTTGTTAATGACGTCAATGCGCTGCGTGCCGAGGGTGCTGTGGAGACGGCTGCTGATCTGGGCGTGCCGGTCTGCCTGATGCATATGCAGGGTGAGCCACGCACCATGCAGCAGGCACCTCACTATGAAGATGTCGTTGCTGACGTTTCAGATTTCCTTCTAGCGCGCGCCCATGCATGCGAAGCTGCGGGTATATCCGCAACGCAGATCGTGATTGACCCCGGCTTCGGTTTCGGAAAAACTCTTGAACACAATCTCACCCTGCTGCAGCAACTCGACCAGCTTTGCAGCCTCGGATACCCGCTGCTGGCAGGCATATCGCGCAAAAGTATGATTGGAACCCTGCTGGGTGACAGACCTGCTGACCAGCGTCTGCATGGCAGTGTTGCCGCCGCCGTGATTGCTGCAATGAAAGGTGCGCGTCTGTTGCGCGTACACGATGTTGCCGAGACAGTCGACGCAGTCAAAATTGTCACTGCGGTTCTTGATTAAACCTGATTACAATAAACAGATGAAAAGAAAATATTTTGGTACGGATGGAATCCGTGGACGTGTAGGCTCTGACCGGATTAATCCCGAGTTTGCTCTCAAACTGGGTTGGGCGGCAGGTCGTGTACTGGGCAAGGATGGAGGCGCAGTTCTTATAGGCAAGGATACGCGCATCTCTGGCTACATGTTCGAATCGGCACTCGAAGCAGGTCTCACTGCTGCAGGTGTTGATACCTTGCTGACCGGTCCCATGCCGACTCCGGGCATCGCATACCTGACCAGAACTTTCCGCGCCAGGGCGGGAATCGTGATCAGCGCCTCGCACAATCCCTACTATGACAACGGCTTCAAGTTCTTTTCTGCCGATGGTAACAAGCTGCCGGATGAGGTTGAGCTTGAGATTGAGGCACAAATTGACGAACCACTGCAGAGCGTTCCATCTGAAAAGCTTGGCAAGGCAACGCGTATTGATGATGCATCCGGGCGTTACATTGAATTTTGCAAAAGCACTCTGCCACAGGGATTGACCCTGCAAGGCATGAAGGTTGTCGTGGACTGCTCCAACGGTGCGACCTATCACATAACACCGGATGTTCTGCGTGAGCTTGGTGCTGAAGTGATCGCGATCGGTAACCAGCCAGACGGTTTGAACATTAATGCAGGCGTTGGCTCAACAGAGCCACAGGCACTGCAGGATGAGGTTGTAGCGCAGCAGGCAGATGCCGGTGTTGCACTTGATGGTGATGGTGACCGTCTCATCATGGTGAACCACAAGGGTGAACTGGTTGATGGCGACGACATACTCTACATCATTGCCATCTCACGACAGCAGCAGGGCAGGTTGCATGGTCCTGTTGTCGGTACCCTGATGACCAACCTTGGCCTCGAACTGGCACTTAGGAAGCAGGACATTGGTCTGCAGCGAACCAATGTCGGTGATCGCTATATCGTGCAGCAGTTGCTGGCAAACGACTGGTGTCTCGGCGGCGAACCGTCAGGCCATATCATTTGTCGGGACGTGTCGACTACCGGTGACGGTACTGTTGCCGCGCTGCAGGTGCTAGCCGAGATGCAATTGCGCGGCAAGCGGCTTGATGAACTGACCCAGGCTGTGGAGAAGTGTCCGCAGCTGCTGGTCAATATCGATCTCGGCAGCCAGCGTGCAGATGAACTGATGGAACTCGATTCAGTCACATCATCAGTCGCTGCTGCAGAGAAAGAGCTCGCTGAGAATGGCCGGGTTCTGTTGCGTCCCTCGGGTACAGAGCCGCTGTTGCGCGTCATGGTTGAAGGGACTGATGGAGCGCAGGTTGAACGACTGGCCAATAGCATTGCCGATGACATCAGGAGTGCGATGAGTCAGAGGCAGGATGGCATATGAATCACCCTCAGACCCCAATATTTCATCATACCGGATCCCATTAGTTCGTCACCCCGGGCTTGACCCGGGGTTCATCCGGAACAGTGCACGCACTCATGGATACCGGCTCAAGGCCGGTATGACGATTGAAAACCTACTTGGAGTCTTGCACTCCACTTCCCTCGGGAAATGAGAGTTCGGCAGTGTTCTGCAAGTTTTCAAGATACTTGCGCACAGCCTCAATCTTCAGCGCTTCGGTGAGTTCAACTCTCACGCTTTCGAGGGCAGGGGGTTCAATCTTGGTGGTTTTCTTCTCTTCCAACAGGATGACGTGCCAGCCAAACTCGGTCATGACCGGTGCTGAAGAATGCTTGCCTTGTTCCATCTTGGTGAGTGCATCACCAAATGGCTTGACGACACGAGCAGTCTCTACCCAGCCGAGGTCGCCGCCATTCGGGCCACTTGGGCCGGTCGATTTTGAAATTGCGAGTTCAGCGAAGTCCTTGCCGTTGTCAAGATCCTTGATGATTTGCTTTGCAGCCTCTTCTTCTTCCACCAGGATATGACGGGTTTTGTATTCATTTTTCTCGGTTGCACCATGCTGCTCATCATAGGCTACTTTGAGATCTTCCTCTGATACTTCATGCTTCCTGATGAGCTCATCAAGGGCAGCCTGGCGAAGGGTCTGCTGGCGCGCAACCTCAATCCTGGCAATGACCTGGGTCTCTTTATCGAGGCCCAATTTTTCGGCCTCCTGTGCCAGAAGCATGCTGCTGAAGAGTTCGTTGACCAACACATCCTGTGCCTGCATCGGATCTGGTGGTAGCGGCATTCCCTGGCGGGTCATGCGGTAGGCGAGCAGATGTCCAACAGTCATGCTTTCACCATTGACAGTCATCACGGGCTTGTTGAGCTCCATGTCGATATCAATGTCATGCTCCGGCGCTTCGGTTTGTGCAACAAGTGCTGCAGGGCTTGCCAGCATGGCAGCAAGTGCAATCTTTTTAAGTTCCATTCTCATTTTCATCTTTATTTCCATTTTCATTCAGAATACACGTTTGTAGGGTTTGACGGTCACTTGTGTGTAGACACCGGCGCCTCTGTATGGGTCGGCATCCGCCCACTCCTGTGCGCCTTCAAGTGAATCAAATTCGGCAATAATAACACTACCGCTGAAACCTGCACTGCCCGGATCTTCGCTGTCGATTGCAGGATTGGGTCCAGCAGTCAGCAAACGGCCCTCGTCACGCAGTTTTTCAAGGCGTTCGAGGTGTTGTGGCCTCACTGAGAGACGTTTGTCAGTTGAGTTTTCGCAGTCTTGACCAATAATTACGTAATACATCAGCTCTTCTCTTCTTCGATAGGTTGAGCAATTCGGCTGATGTAGACTCCTTGAGCGAGTACGAACAGGAAGGTTATGCCCATCAGACCGAAGAGTTTAAAGTTGACCCAGGTCGCCTCGCTGAAATTGTAGGCGACAAGGATGTTGATCATGCCACTGGCGACGAAGAAAAGCACCCATGATATATTGAGTGTTTTCCACTGATCCTGCTGCAGAGTGACGCTGCTCTCCATCATGCGTTGTGGGAACGATTTGCTGCTGACAAGCGGTGCTGCAAAAAATACTGCAGCAAAGAGCCAGTTGACGATGGTTGGCTTCCACTTGATAAAGGTTGGGTCCTGGAAAATGATGGTCATGCCGCCAAACAGGATCAGCAGGACAACTGTAATCCACTGCATGTTGGTGATGCTTTTGCCGCGCAGTGCAGCAATGGCAATCTGGATGACTGCGGTGGCAATCGCAACTCCGGTTGCAACATAGATGCCGGAAATTTTGTAGGCGATAAAGAACAGCAGTACGGGTAATAATTCAAACAGGAGTTTCATAGCTTTAATTCAAATTGAGTTAATGCAGGGTCGGTTTGCTGGAATAACGTTGATACCAGGTGGCGATCTGTTCGCGAACATGTTCCGGATAGTTACTCTGGTCCATCTGTTCCATCCCTTCCCTGAAAAATTCGGATGCCTCGTCAGGCAGGTATTCAACAATTGCCGAAAAGGCATCATTCATCAAGGCGACCTGGTGGCTTCGAGTCGCTATGATAGCGCGATTCAGCAGAAGAATCCGCCATGGATTTGCAAGGTTTAATAGTGTGACTTCCTGTGTTAGCTGGATCGAGGTGGCACGCATCACTTCGCTGACCTCGCGGTAGAGTTCTTCCAGGAAGCCCGGCTGCTGACGGCTGTTGGCAAGCCGTGCGATGGCGTTAACTACAGGCTCAATGGTAATCAGTTCAGCGCCGTGGCGCACGCCCCAGAGCGCGAAAGGGAAGCAGATATTCTCGATCTCGATCGCCTCTTCATCTAGTTCTGCTTTTGCAGCCAGGTGAGACATTTCGCTGAAGAGTTGTACAGCGTAATCAGTGCAGCGTGTCACTTCCTCTTCGGGAGGATTGACCTCATACTGACCATGCAAGGAGCCGATTGCTTCCTGCAAATCCTGCACCGCAAGGGTAATGAGGCGTGGATTGGTATCCTCGCCAACAGATGCCTCTTCATCCCACGCAGCCAGAACCTTGTCGGCAAGTGCATAGAAATGCTCGAATAACAGTGTGGGTTCCGGTGACAGGCGTTGAACCATAATCTCTTTGCAGAATTTACTTGGTACGAATACGTATAATAATAAAGATGCAGATCAAATACGACTTCCATTCCCATTCAACCGCTTCGGACGGAACCCTGACGCCGTCTCGCCTGGTTGCGCGTGCAGCAGATATGGGGGTACATGTGCTAGCGTTGACTGATCACGATACGCTCGAAGGTCTCGAGGAGGCCCGGCAGGCTGCGCTGGAGCATGATATCCGCATTGTTACCGGCGCCGAGATTTCAGTGACCTGGAACGGACAGACCGTGCATATTGTTGCCCTCGGCATCGATCCTGCCAATCAGGGCCTCGGAACCGGTTTGCAGAAACTTGTCGAATACAGACACTGGCGAGCAGCCGAGATTGGCCGTCGACTTGAAAAGCACGGTATTTCCGGTGCGCATGAGGGTGCTGTTGCTCTCTCCAACGGCCGCCTTGTCAGTCGCACACACTTTGCACGCTTCCTGGTAGGCGCGGGTGAAGCAAGAGACATGCGCGACTGTTTTAAACGTTTTCTTGTCAGGGGCAGGCCGGGTCATGTCAGTGGTGAGTGGGCCACGCTGGAAGAAGCACTGGGCTGGATTTATGATGCCGGCGGGCATGCGGTGATCGCGCACCCGGCCCGTTACGGAATGACACGCACAAAACTGCGCAGGCTGATTGGTGAGTTCCAGGAGTTGGGTGGGGAAGCCATCGAAGTGGTTTCTGGAAGTCACAGCAAGGATGAGTGCTACACCATGGCAAGACATGCTAAAGATTTCGATCTTCATGCATCTACCGGTTCCGATTTTCACACCCCTGAGAACCAGTGGGTTGAGTTGGGCCGCCTGATGCCACTTCCCGTCGGCTGTAAGCCTGTCTGGGAACTGCTGGAGGCGTAATGGAAGAGAACCGGTTTATGCGCAGGGCGATCGAACTTGCAGGCGAGGCAGAGGGTGAGGGTGAGGTGCCCGTCGGCGCCGTGGTGGTACTCAATGAAGAGATCATCGGCGAGGGTTACAATCGCCCGATTTCAACCTCTGATCCGACAGCGCACGCAGAGATCGTGGCGATGCGCGATGCCAGCAGCAGGCTCGGCAACTACCGTCTTACAGATGCCGATCTCTATGTTACTCTCGAGCCCTGTCCCATGTGTGCAGGTGCCATTGTGCACGCACGTATCAGGCGGGTCATCTATGGAGCTTCCGATCCCAAGGGTGGGGCAGCCGGAAGCGTTTTCGACCTGTTGCCGAGTGACGACAGGTTTAATCACAGGGTGGAGATCACCGACGGTATCATGGCCGACGAGTGCAGCCACCAACTGAGTCAATTTTTCCGCCGCCGGCGGATGGAGAAAAAAACATGATTAAAGGCCTTCTTTCCCTGTTCTTGCTGTTGCCGGCAGTTGCCGTTGCCGAGGAGTATGAGCCACTGTCAGTTGACGTGAAAGCGGAACAGGTATCGGAGCACTGCTGGTATGTGCCCGGCAATGCCGGTACGGCAACACAATTTGAAGGCTTTATATCCAATGCCGGTTTTGTCATTACAGATGAAGGCGTTGTGGTTTTTGACTCGTTGGGAACTCCGGCACTGGCCAATGCCATGCTGGGAGAGATTCGCAAGCTGACCGACAAGCCAATCGTCAAGGTGGTTGTCAGCCACTATCATGCAGATCATGTATATGGCCTGCAGGTTTTCAAGGAAGCAGGAGCAGAAATTGTTTCCCCGGGTGAGGCGTTTGAATATATCGATTCGGATGTCGGCAGAAATCGGCTCGACGAACGTCGAGTTTCCCTTTTTCCTTGGGTGAATGATGAGACCAACCTGGTGTCGCCGGATAGCACAGTAACAGATAATAGCAGTTTCACTCTTGGCGGCATCGATTTTGAAATCGTATACCTCGGTAAGGCACACTCGGATGGAGACCTGGCGCTGTTGGTTAAACAGGACAAGGTGCTCTATTCAGGCGATATTATTTTCGAAGGCCGGGTTCCATTTGTCGGAAACGCAGACACCAAGTCATGGCTTGAGAAGCTCGAGGCGATGGAGACAGAAGGGCTTGAAGCCCTGATTCCGGGACACGGCCCTGCTGCAACCGATCCGAAGCAGGCAATTTCAGGTACTCGTTCCTATCTCGCCTACCTGCGCCAGAAGATGGGCGAAGGTGTCGAGGAGTTCATGGAGTTCGCGGAAGTCTATGACAGCGTCGACTGGTCGGAATTTGACCACCTGCCGGCATTCAGCAGCGCCAACAGGATCAATGCCTATGGTGTCTACCTGTCGTTAGAAAAGGAGCTGCTCGAAGAGTAAACCCACCCCGGTGGCTTATATTTCGACACCCCTGGCCCTTCATTCTTCCGTCACCCCGGGCTTGACCCGGGGTCCATCCTGAACAGTGCATTGAAAGAGCCAGATACTCCATTGTAGGAGCCCCATCCCGGGGCGATAGAATCCATCACCACCATCCTTATAGCACAGACTACCCTCTACAATTCCGTACCCTTGCCTACACAATTGTCATCCTCCGCCCACAGATGATTAGATAGGCCTACACATCAAGGCGTGGGATCCACAATAACGAAATCTACCGTATTTAAACCCGGTGCGGCTGTGATGGGATTTATGGAAACGCTTGGATTGATGAAGGTCAGATCATCATCTAAATCAGTGTTGTCCTCCCCGCAGGCGAGTAAAACTGTGTAATCTCCATCCTCCATATAACCTGTAGTAAAGTTATATGGTGACACACTGCCAATCAGATCCGCTGACTTGTATGGCTGGTCACCGATGAGGTCACATGCAGTTGGGTCAAGCGAGTCTTCGCTAATGACGCAGTTGTCGTCAGGTTGGGCAGGGCTGCCTTGATAGACATAGACTTTGCACGTTGCCGGATCTATCGGTGTTTCCGGTGTTGTTTGCGAGTCTGTCACTGTTCCATCAAACTGCGTGTCGGCTATCAAGGTATCGATAATCGTTGCTGTCGGATTCATCTGGTATGAATCACTATTTTTAAAATATTTGATGGATTTCCCGAGATCAAAATCGATCGTGAAATCGACAAGACTGTTTGCTGCCAGTGTAAAGTCAACGTTGAGCTTCAGGCCCGTCTGCAGGCTACTTGGGATACGCAGGTTTTCACCGTGTTGCACTTCACAGCTTGGCGCGGTATTTCTGATGACAAAGGTATCCGCATCCTCAGAGATAAGCAGTTTTATCTGGCTGTACTCACCAGGTGGCAGTGTTTCTTGATCGAGAAGCGCAACACTGCTTCCTTGATCGAGGGATGTAAGTTCAATCTGCTGTGGTAAGGCAGCTGTCTCAATCACTGTGGCTTCATTAGAATTAAGGCAAGCCGGAAATGACGGTACCGTACCTGTCGGTACATAACACACCTTGCCAGATGTGCCGCCATCAGCCGGTTCAAGAATCACTTCAGTGAACTTGACGTGTACCTCGCACAGATCATCAACTGGAGCGTCAGTTATTCTGAGCGTTAACCCTGTTGGAGTTGCTGTACCGCCACCTCCACCACCGCCGCCACCGCAAGAAGCGGTCAGTGCAGTAAATACCATCAGTAATGTCACTTTAAGACCATTTCTCATGATCGACTTATGTTCTGTTTTTTTATTACAGGGTTTTCCTCGCATATCTAATCATCTATTACTGACTGAACAATTGAGGGGAGGCACTACTATAGAGGCCAGCATGATCATGCTGACAATGTGTGCAACCCCGCTACCTTTAACACGTGAGTGTCAGTCAGGCCGGTGGCTTTGCGTCCCTCTCTTTCAAGAGGTTTGCCTTTGAGCGTGGTTTAATCTACAGAATAGATGCGATTTAGTCAAACATGTGAAAAAGTGTTCTTAAAAAAATAAACTGAGGGCATCAATCGAGGCAGACTGAAGCTCCTTCGTCCCGACGGACACATTAACTTAGCAACGTTCATCATCCACTCATCCTGAACTGTACCCGTACTCATGGATACCGACTCAAGGTCGGCAAGACAACTGAGAGATTAGAATTGTAGTTCAGGAACGAGTATCGCTGGCAGTTGTATTTTAGATACCTGCTCCGGTTTCTTGTCAGTTTTTTCCTCCGGTTTTTCTACCTCTGGTTCTGTTTTCTCTTCAGCCTTTGGTTCCGTTTTCTCTTGTGTTTCAGCTTTTGGCGCAGGTTTCTCTTCAGTCTTGGCTTTTACTGCTGGCTTCTCTTTTGGCTTGTCCTTGGTCTTTGGGACTGGTTTCTCTTGTGCTTTAGGCTTTGCCTTTGCAGCTGGCTTCTCTTCCGCTACAGCTTCTGCAGGGGCTTCACCTTTCTGCTCTTGCGCCTCTACTTCTTCGCCTGCGGTCGAGTTGCTTTTCCATACCAACAGGTCATAGAAGTTGCGGATGTTGTCGACATAGGTGACAGGTTCGCGTCCGCGTGCGTAACCATATTTAACAGTCTTGTACCATTTTGCACGTCCGAGCAGCGGCAGGCGCTCGCGCACATCGAGCCAGCGGTCGGGATTTGCCTTGTCACGCTGGGTCAGTACGCGTGCATCCAGCAGGTGTCCGAGGCCGACGTTGTAGGCGGCGAGGGTGAACCAGACTTTATCTTCCTCGTTGAGTGACTCCGGCAGCTGTTCCATCAGCCAGAGAATGTAACGTGCGGCGCCTGTAATACTCTGCGCCGGATTTGTTCTATCCCTGATCTTGACTTGCTTTGCTGTTGCATTGGTCAGCATCATCAGGCCTTTGACACCGGTCGGTGAGACCGCCTTTGGATTCCAGTGTGACTCCTGGTAGCCGACAGCAGCAAGCAGGCGCCAGTCGAGTTCGTACTCCTCGGCTGTATCTTTGAACATTTTGTCAAATTCCGGCAGGCGGGTTTCGACCCGTTTCCAGAAGGTGTCTGTGTCGAGTTTCTTGAGCTTGTCAATGTGCTGGTAATAGCGCTGCACAAGCATCTCCAGTTGCCCGTTCTTCTTGATGCGATTGAAGTACTTGTCTACCGCTTTCAGGAGTGACTGGTCGCGGCTCTTTTTCATTGCCCAGGCGATCGGCTGAGGTTTGCTCAGTTCATATACCTTTTTCAGGTTCTGAAAGTAGCGTTTGAAATAGGCATACTCGTTCGAATCGACAATGGTGTAGTCGATCACTTCCTCGTTAACCAGGTAAAGCAGACGTTCACTGTCGAGTTCATCTGAAGTTTTCCACGGCAGTTTCAGTTCGCCTGACTTTTTGAGTTGATCGAGGTGAGCCTCGTGGCTGGTATCAGATGTGACATTGAGCACGCCCTTGGTGATCTTGTTGAGCTCCTTGATTTTCTTTTTCTTCTCAAAGGAGACGATCAGGCGGGAAACCTCCAGGTAACCCGGGCCAAGATTGTACTTATTTGCATCATCAGGTGAGTAGGGGATGCCCGTAGCCACAAGGTTGGCCTCTTCTTTATTGACCAGTGTGAGCGTATTTTCGAGATTTTCCGGAATGACAAATTCCGCCTCGACGCCGAGTGATTCTGCGAAATCACTGATCAGGTCATATTCGAAACCGGCCGGGCCGTCGGGACCATTGAAATAGGTGGTTGGGCCGTATCGGGTTGCGACCACCAGTTTTCCGCGCTCTTTTATTTCGCCGAGGGTCGACAGAGGTTGGGCAAAGCCACTCCAGTGCAGCCAGGCAAGCAACAAGGCAGGAAAGAGTGCAGCAAGCAGAAACAGGGGAGCGAGGCGTATCTGCCGGATAGTCGGCTTGTCCGCCTTGAATAGGATATTAACCAGGGTATGCACCAGTTTCAGGGCCTTGATGAAGTGCGGCCTTACATCGGTTTGCAACCATTTTGGATTGTCAAATTGCCTGAGTTTTTTACGCATATTCCATCTGTACGAGTTTTTCTTTCCCCGTGCTGATCATATCAGAGGAGAGGGGGGTGTTTGATAGCTCAAACTGGATTTATTGCGGCTTTATGACTATTCTTAAGTCAGAAGAGATATAAGAGTTTAAAGGAGGGTGATATTATCGACAGAATGTGGCCTTTGGTTCTCATGCTCGCCATGGTGCTAGCTGGTTGCCAGACTTCCCTCTTCAAAAACGGCGGGCAACAAGCGGATTCGACTCAAAATTCAACGGATTCAGCCCAACAATCAAGTACTAATCCTCCTCCCTCAGTATTCAATACACCGAAAAAGCCGGTCGGAAACTATAAGGCCAGCAAGGTCACAGGTACCTATGCAGGCAAGAAATCCGTCAATCGATTTATCGATACCATGGTTAAAAAGCACGACTTCGATCGTCGCTGGCTCAATGGTCTCTTTTCCACTGTTCAACGCCAGAATAAGTCGATCAGGCTGATGGACCGTTATGCCCCCTCCAAAAAGAAAAAGAATCGTCCTGCCGACTATGTCGGACAACCGGGCAGGGGCAGCTGGAGCCGTTATCGCAGGCAGTTCATTAATGACAAGAACCTGCAACGTGGTACTGAATTCTGGCTCTCTCACAAGAGTACACTGAGACGTGTTGAGAGAGAGTACCAGGTACCCGCGCATGTTATCGTCGGCATTATCGGTGTCGAGACGCGCTGGGGTCGCATAACAGGTGATTACGTGGTGCTTGATACCCTGTCGACTATCGCTTTCGACTATCCGCGCCGTTCAGCCTATTTCACAAAAGAGCTGGAAGAGTTCCTGTTGATGTCGCGCGAAGAGGGCGTTGATCCACGTACGCCCAGGGGTTCATATGCAGGTGCCATGGGACTGGGGCAGTTTATGCCAAGCAGCTTCCGTAAATATGCCGTTGACTATAGCCGTGACGGTGTACGCGACCTGATGAATCCAAAGGACGCGATTGCCAGTGTGGCCAACTACTTCAAAGCGCATGGCTGGAAGCCGGGTGAGGACGTTGCCGTACGTGCCAACAAGAGTGGTTCTGCTTATCGCAAGGTGAAGTGGGGGTACAGCAGCAACTACACACTAAGAGAACTGAGCCGTGTCGGTGTCAAACCACGTAAAAAAATCAAAACCAACGAGGTCAGCCTGTTACGTTTTGCAAATTATAAAAGCGATGAAGTGTGGCTTGGCCTGAATAACTTCTATGTCATCACGCGTTACAACCGCAGCAGTAAATATGCAATGGCTGTCTACCAGCTTGGCGAACAGCTGAACAAGCGGGTGCGCCCAGCCAAGTCGGCGAGCAGGGAAAGCCTCCTTGTACTCGGGGAATCGTGAGAAAAGAGAGCTAAAACAGCAGTCTAACTCTATTTGTCGAGTCTGCATCTTGTTCATGTCGGTTTTTATTCACCAGGTTATCCACATCATTTCCACCGGCTTGTGCCTCGTTGAAAGTGCTCGTCTGGGGTAAACTGGATCATCCATTTCAGGCAGAAGAGAAAAAAGTGGCAGAAGTCTTTCACCAACAATTTTCCGGACAGACCGACAGCAAAACCCAGGCGTTGAGAATTCCGCCGCATTCGATCCAGGCAGAACGCGCCGTTCTCGGTGGGCTGATGCTGGATAACCGGGCATGGGACCAGGTTGCCGGCCGTGTCAGCAAGGGGGATTTCTACCGTCGTGAGCATCAACTTATCTTTGATGCGATAGATACGCTTGCAGAGCTTGGCAAACCCTTTGATGTTGTCACCCTGGCCGAGGAGCTCGAAGGTTTCGGGCATCTCGACGAGATTGGCGGACTCGTCTATCTCGGGACTCTCGCCAGTGATACACCGAGCGCCGCGAATATCCGTTCCTATGCAGATATCGTGCGTGAACACTCGGTTGTACGTCAGCTGATCCATGTCGGTACCGAGATTGCCGACAGCGGTTTCCAGACCGAGGGTCGCAAAAGCGACGACCTCCTCGATGAAGCTGAGCGCAAGGTGTTCGAAATTGCCGAACAGCGCCAGCGTGGTGTTGGTGGTGGTTTCCAGCCAACCAAAACATTGGTTAAGACTGCACTGGAACAGATTGAGCAGCTTTACGAGTCGGATGATCCGCTCACCGGCACCACGACCGGTTTCACTGATCTTGACGATGCCACCTCAGGCCTGCAGGACTCCGACCTGATCATTGTTGCCGGACGACCCTCAATGGGTAAAACCACCTTTGCCATGAATATGGCCGAGAATGTTGCCATCAAGGCGCGTAAACCCGTTGCTGTCTTCAGTATGGAGATGCCGGGCGAACAGCTTGCGATGCGTATGCTCTCGTCGCTGGGGCGTGTCGAGTTGGGGCGTATCCGTAGCGGCAAACTGCTCGACGATGAGTGGCCACGCCTGACATCAGCCGTTTCAATTCTAGCCGAGGCACCGATTCATATCGACGACACACCGGCGCTGACGCCATCGGATCTGCGTGCGCGTGCACGCAGACTGAAACGTGAATGTGACGGTGAGCTGGGCCTTATCGTTATCGACTATATGCAGCTGATGCAAGCGCCCGGAACCGAGAACCGGACCAACGAGATCGGTTTGATTTCACGCTCATTGAAAGCGCTGGCGAAAGAGCTCAAGGTACCGGTTATTGCCCTGTCGCAGCTCAACCGTGGTCTTGAGCAGCGTACCAACAAGCGTCCCATTATGTCGGACCTGCGTGAATCTGGAAGTATTGAGCAGGACGCTGACGTCATCATCTTTATCTACCGTGACGAGGTCTACAATGATGACTTGCCTGAAGAAGAGAAGGGCAAGGCAGAAATTATCATTGGCAAGCAACGTAACGGACCGCTGGCGAATATCAAGCTGACTTTCCTTGGTAAGTACACCAAGTTCGAGAATTTCTCTCCTGTTGGCGGTTACGGCGACAACTACGGTGGCTAACCCGGTCGCACGCATCGATCTTGATGCACTGGTCCACAATTACCAGCGCGCAAGTGAAGCCTGCAGCTGCCCGCTATTTGCCGTGGTCAAGGCGAATGCCTATGGCCATGGTCTGTTGCACGTGGTCGATGCATTGCGTCAGCAGGCTGACGGCTTTGCTGTATCACGTGTTGAAGAGGCGTTAGAACTCAGGTCTCACGGCGTTGAACAGCGCCTGCTGGTTCTTGGCGGCATCATGCAGGCACCGGAAATCAAATTTGCATCAGACAACAGCATCGAGGTCGTTATTCACGACGACAAGCAACTTGCCATGCTGGAATCATGGCAGGGCAGTGACAAAGGCACCCTGCGTGTTTGGGTAAAGATCGATACAGGCATGCACAGGTTGGGTTTCGCACCATCTCATGCCAAATCGGTGCTTGAGCGAATTGGCTCAATCAAGCATGTGGAACTTGTCGGTGTGCTGACGCATTTCGCCAACGCCGATGACCTGGCACGTGAAACAACCAGCCAACAGCTGGCAGAGATTGCTCCTTTCGAAGCGAGTGCCGACAATATCAGTCTCGCCAACTCAGCTGCTATCCTCGGATGGCCGGATGCACACAAGGGCTGGGGGCGTCCCGGCATCATGCTTTATGGCGCCTCTCCCTTTTTAAATCGCACAGCTAAAGATGACGGGATCAAGCCTGTCATGACACTGAGAACAAAACTCATATCGGTACATGAACTGAAGCAGGGCGATGCCATCGGTTACGGCAGTACCTGGAGTTGTCCGCAAGATATGCGCGTTGGTGTCGCTGCAATTGGCTACGGTGATGGTTACCCGCGTCATGCACCGAGTGGCACACCGGTACTGATCAACGGTAAGCGTGCACCGCTTGTCGGGCGCGTGTCGATGGACCTGATTACTATCGACCTGCGTGAACACCCGAATGCAGCTGTCGGCGACAGTGTTGTGCTCTGGGGCGAGGGTTTGCCTGTCGAAGAGATTGCACAATATGCAGACACCATCAGTTATGAGCTCTTTTGTCGCCTGACCGGGCGGATCAAGTTCCGTTACGAACAGGCTCCCTGATGGCAAAAGCAGCGAAGGTTCAGTATCAGTGTGATCAGTGTGGCGCCACCTATCCGAAATGGGCAGGGCAGTGCAGTGACTGTGGTGCCTGGAACAGTTTGAGTGAGGCACGGGTTGCTCCGCCCTCGAAACGCCCGGTTGGATATGCAGGTGAAAGCGGTGATGTCACCGTGCGCAAGCTCAGCGAGGTTGGTGCCGAAACACAGAGTCGCATCAACACGGGTATCAGCGAACTCAACCGGGTTCTGGGTACAGGCCTCGTCGAGGGTTCAGTTGTATTGCTCGGCGGCGATCCCGGTATCGGTAAATCGACCCTTCTGATCCAGATGCTGGCAATGCTCGCGGCATCACACCCGGCGCTTTACGTCAGTGGCGAGGAGTCAGCCGAGCAGATCGGGCTGCGCGCACGTCGCCTTGGACTCGATGCCGGTGATCTTGGCCTGCTGACAGAGACATCCATCGAGCGCGTATTGGCACTCGCCTCGAGTGCAAAACCGCGCATCATGGTGGTTGACTCTATCCAGACCATGTACACGGAGATGATCCAGTCCGCACCGGGCGGTGTTGCACAGGTACGTGAATCGACTGCGCAACTGGTGCGCTTCGCCAAGCAGACCGGTACCTGTGTGATTCTCGTCGGCCATGTCACCAAGGAAGGCAACCTCGCCGGGCCGCGCGTGCTCGAACACATGGTTGATACCGTGCTCTATTTTGAAGGTGAGGCAGGCAGCCAGTTTCGCTTGATACGCACCATGAAAAACCGCTTCGGCGCAGTCAACGAACTGGGTCTGTTCGCGATGACTGACCAGGGCCTCAAGCCTGTCACCAATCCCTCGGCGATATTTCTCTCACGTCACGAGGAGCCTGTCAGCGGTAGTGCTATTCTTGTCACGCGTGAGGGCAGTCGTCCCTTGCTGGTTGAGGTTCAGGCACTAGTGGACAGCAGTCCACTCTCTAATCCACGCCGTGTTTCACTTGGTCTTGAACAAAACCGTCTCTCAATGCTGCTCGCAGTGCTGCATCGTCATGCGGGTGTTGGTATGTACGACCAGGATGTCTATGTGAACGTGGTTGGTGGAGTGCGTATTACGGAGACAGCGGCTGACCTTCCGGTACTGCTGTCAGTGCTGTCGAGTTTCAGGGATAGGCCTTTGAGCCGTCATCTCGCCGCGTTCGGTGAGGTTGGCTTGTCAGGTGAAATTCGTCCGGTGCCAAATGGTGAGGAACGAATTCGTGAAGCGGTCAAACATGGTTTTACACGTATTCTCGTACCTTCAGCAAACAAGCCCAAGAGCAGCTTTGATGGTGTCGAGATCGTTCCCGTTCAGCGTCTCTCTGAAGCGATTTCACACACAGAGTAGTGTTGCGCTATTAACAGCAGGGTTGTTGAGAGATTAAGCCACGTCGGTGTGAGAGAGGTAAAAAGCACTTCCAACGGCGCTGCGGAGAGGAGTGTTTAACAACGCCGGTTGGAAGTGAAGGGGTTGAATCATAAATGCGTTTCAGCTATTGATTAGAAGCTGGCATGCAGTTTTACCCACGCGCTGATGCCAGGCTCATTGACCTGGATCTGCGTTGGATCGAATGCACTGGAACGATTCAGGTGCTGTGCATACTCCTCGTCAAACAGGTTGTCGACGCCGAAATCGACGGTGACATTGCTGTTCACACGGTATTCACCGTAGAGATCGACAACTGCCCAGCCGGGAGTCTGATCGACATCCAGTCCGCTTCCTGTTGATGCATCATCATCCACACGAGTCTGCTTGGCAGCTGCACGTACTCTTGCACCGGCATCCCAGTCAGAAGCTTTATAGTCAAGACTTGCTACTGCTTCCAAAGGTGGTGTCTGAGCGATAGGGCGATCGTCCGTATCATTGTCAGCATGGACATATGCGAGTCCGAAATTGGATGACCAGTCAGCGTTCCACTGGTAGTTAAGGCTGGCCTCAAAGCCGTAGAGTGAGGCATCGACGTTGCGATAGATGGTGGCATTACCATTGCCCCCATTATTATGGTTTCTATCACGCAGGATATAGTCCTGAACATCGGTGTAATAGACAGATGCATCCAGTTCCCACTTGTCACCCCGCAGCACAGCACCAGCTTCAATCTGGTGGTGTTTCTCCGGATCAAGGGTAGGGTTACCGACCCATCGCGCATCAGGAGACATGCCATTAGACGCAATATATTTTTCTGTGGCATCTGCTGTTCTGACTGTGCGTGAAATACCCGCATAGAGCATGTCGCCACTATCAAGATCGTGCTCGAACCTTAGCAGGCCTCCCCAGTTGTTTTCGGTGCGCTTTTCAGCAGTGGCACCATAGTACAGGGAGTAAAGCTGATTCGGACTCATTGGCATCATCGGTGGATCAATATCTGCTCGAGAGGCATCCGATGTAACATGATCATAGCGAATGCCGCCAATGATACGGTTTGTCAGATCGAGATCATGTTCCAGTTCTACGAAAGCACCGGTTTGGTCAATGCTGACTCCAGGCCACAGAACTGAATTCAGATTGCCTGAAGTATCATTAAACCTGTCAGCATCACGATCGTTGTTCTGCATGTCGACACCCATTTTCCAGTGTCCGATGTCTGAGTCGACTTCAAGAACGATGCGTCCACCAGTAGTATCCGAAGTGGAAGGTGCGCGCATGTCATCCATCATCATTGGAGGGGTGCGCAGGGTATAGTTATCCATGACATGAGCAACTTCAGAACGATAGGCCTCGATCTTCAGCTTATCGAGCATGCCAGGCATGTTCTCGGCCTGGTACTTGAGGCGAATGGTGTCATTGTCCGAGACGGGTGAATCCATACCGGCACCTGCATAGAGCAGGTCATCTGTGCGTTGAGCCTCGAGAGTGAGATCGAGACGGTGATCGCTATCCGGCGTGAATCCGAGAATCAGAGTTCCATTGCTCTCTTCAAAACCGGAACGGATCTCGTTTCCGCCACCATCCTCGTAGTTATCGGCTTCCATGTGTGAGCCGATGAAACGGCCGAAGAACTTTTCGCTGCCGGCTGAAACGTCGATCGCGGCATCCCAGATATTGCCATTGCTGCGGTAACCGGCTTCGGCACTGGCACGGACTGGTTCGTCCTCGTAAAAAGGGCGTGTCTCACGGTTAAACAGGATGGTACCGCCGGCTCCACCACCATACTCAAGTGTCCTGACACCCTTTATAACGGTGATTTCTTCATAGCTTGCAGTCGGAGCATAGGCTGTTGGCGGATCCATGCGATTGGGGCATCCACCGTGCACGTAGGCTCCATCAAGGAGTACGTTGATTCGGTTCTGGCTTTGGCCACGGATTGTCGGATCCGTACCGTGACCACCGATACGTGAACCGGAGACGCCCGGAATATCACGTAGCATCTCGGCTGTGTCACGAGTTCCGGATTGCTCGCCCGTAGCAACGGTTGAGCTGCCAGGCTGGTTGTCATCCTCCGCGGTGATGACAATGGTGTCGATAACGTCGGCCTGAACGTCCAGAGCCGTTTCGCTTAGTGCTGTCTGCGCCATGGCGCACATTACCGCTGTAGCAGTACATGTCATTACAAATTTCATTCTTTACCCCTTGTGGGCCTCTGATCTGTCCCGTGACCAGCTTCAATTCAGCTTGCGAGTAGTAGCAAGCCAGCTTGGCAAATCACTGTGTGGAATCAGACGCGGCTAGTTATCGAATAGCCCAGAGTTCCCTAGTATCAGTTGTCTGTTTTTTTGTTTTAGTAAAAAAATCAGGCAAGTGGCGGGGCGCGCGTGTGGTATGCAGAGTAGTGGAGTGAATGGTGTTGATGGGTCGATGTCTGGTCGACCGAACCAATGGAATGGAATAGGGTGGCTGCCACCATTGGTGGTTTTGGTTGATATGCAGATCCGGAGATTTGCATCAGTTCAACTGCGGGGCAGTAGTCGCTCTCTGCCTCGCTTATCAGCATGCCATCTTCAACATATATTTCTTCAAGTCCGTAGAGAGTACAGACAACGACCATACGTCCGTCACTATCATTCATGAAAGCCGGGCTGGCGAAGAAAGTGATGACCGGTTGAAGCATGAACACGCCAATCAACAGCCACGCGGTGGCTGTACGTTTTGATTGTGATTGGCGTGAAAAGAGATTCATCTGTTCTTTCTAATTTGTTGAGTGCAGTTCTGCGAAATTGATATCAATAATACAGGCAATTCTAGCAGTGTTCCATCAGGAGTTGTTGATGAATATCAAATACAATAGAGAGCTGGATTGATGCATAACACTGACATGTATCGTAATCACACCTGTTCAACGTCTGCCAGAAGCGATTGAGCCGCTTGATCGGGTCAAGCCGGTTGTTCAATTGTCATGTCAGTTTGCCCAGGCTCATTTGATCTGGAATGCCATGGAAAACCGAATGACCTGAGGGCATTCGCCTTTAGGGGGCGGAGGTAATGGTTTTGCGGCATTCACAGCTTTTTTTGTCGCCTTGGATAGCAGTACATGACCCTTGTCAATCTTGAGGTTTGAAAGTTTGCCGTCACACCCAATTTTAAATGAGACGCCTATACGTCCCTCTACATTTCTTCTGCGCGCAGCGGTCGGATAGTGTTTCTTCGATTCAATTTTCGCTAGTAACCTGGCCTTGTACTGATCACGCTTCTTTTTGCTTTGGGCGATTTGAGCAGCAGAGGCCTGCTGTTGTCGTGGTTTTGGCTTTACCTTGGGTTTGTCCTTCTTTTTGGGTTTTTCTACTGGCTCGGGCTCAGGCTCAGGCTCAGGCTCTGGCTCTGGCTC